>NZ_JALQEK010000033.1:0-218988 GCF_023630765.1 Caballeronia sp. ATUFL_F2_KS9A
AATCGATGGGTCTGCCCGCGATCCCCGCCGACGCGCTCGCCGCCGCCCACAGCCGGTCCGCCTTGCGGTGGCGGCGCCGCCGATGCCGTCGCCGGGTCGATGCCCGTGTTGCTCTTCGCCCAGCTGTAGCACGCGCCGTCGTCGCTTTGCTGCTTCTGCGCGCTCTGTCCCTTGGCCGGATAAGCGATCGGCTTGCTCTGCGCAATGGCGTCGAGCGCCATCACGGCGATCACGATGGCGCAGCCGGCACGCAATCTCGTTGCATTCATGGCGACTCCTTGCCTGATTTCCAGAGTTGGCGATTCAAGATTCTTTTGATACACGACGCCGTCGTTATTGACAATGAAAGTCATCGCGCCGCTTGCGCCGGATTGCACGCGATAGTCTGCAATACAGACCACTCCGGATTCAGGAAGCGAACGCGTGAAGAACCTCTGACCAGAACAGCAAATTTGTATTCTCGTGTTGCCGTTTGTAGCTTGATGCGCGCCGGACGCAGCGCCGCGAAAAACATGCATATTCGAAGATATGCGAACGTCCTGGCGAATTCAAGAATCGCCGCATAGGTGTTTGTTCGCTGATTTGTCGAACGACTCGGGCTTTTAATTACCCGCCTAAAGCGATGATCGCCATCGTCAGAAGCACGCCGAGCGCCATCATCGCGAGACCGGCTTTCCAGCCGCGCCAACCCGCATAACCGCCCAGCGCGAAGCCGCAGCAAAACAGCATCGCGAGCGTGAGCACGCGCGATATGAAGAGCGCGGTCGGAACGTGCTTGACGAGAACAAAAGGCGCGGCGACCGGAAAGGTCGACAGTACGATGATGATGAAGATGCCCAGCGCCGCGAGAAAATCGTCGCGCACGAAGCGCGCGCGTTCCGGCAGGCTGTCGCTCGCGGCGATGCGCTTGCGGATGGATTCGAGATCGTCGTCGGAGATGAACGGATCGAGCGTCGCGGATACTCTCTCGCGCAACATGCGCACGCCCGCCGCCGCGTCGCGCTCGCGCTGGATCGCAAGCGCGAGCGCGTGCCTGCGCGCGCGGTCCGCGATCGTGCGAACGAGATACATGACGGCATCGGCGAGACCCCACGCGAGATTGCAGCCGAGCGCCGTGTAGAGCATCTTGTGTCCCGCCGCCTCGCCGCCCGTCGCCGCCGATACCGTGCCGACAAACGTCAGCGCCATGAAGAGGCCGAAGCACAGCTCCGACACGCGATCGACGGTGTCGAGCACCGGCGCTCGCGTGCGTTTGCCCGGCGAAGTCTCGTCGTGCATGAGCGCGCGGCTATCCGACCTTCACCTCGTTTTCCAGGGGTTGATTGTTCTCGAAAGCCGTGATGCTCTGCAGCGTGGTTTCGCAGATCGTCGTCAACGCTTCGCGCGTCAGATAAGCCTGATGCCCCGTCACGATCACATTCGGAAACGACACGAGCCGCTGGAAAACGTCGTCGGTGATGATCTCGCTCGAGAGATCGCGGAAGAAGAGATCGGCTTCCTGTTCGTAGACGTCGATTGCGAGGCCGCCCAGTTGTCCCGTCTTCAGCGCTTCGATCACCGCTTCGGTGTCGATCAGTCCGCCGCGGCTCGTATTGACGAGCAACGCGCCGTGCTTCGAACGCTTGAGCGATTCCGCGTTGATGATGTGATGCGTCTCTGGCGTCAGCGGGCAAAAGAGCG
The DNA here is from genome assembly GCF_023630765.1 of Caballeronia sp. ATUFL_F2_KS9A. Classification (NCBI taxonomy): domain Bacteria; kingdom Pseudomonadati; phylum Pseudomonadota; class Betaproteobacteria; order Burkholderiales; family Burkholderiaceae; genus Caballeronia; species Caballeronia sp. ATUFL_F2_KS9A. The sequence goes on from NZ_JALQEK010000033.1 coordinate 1,681, forward strand.
CGACGATGTCCGCCTTCTCGCCGATCTCGCCGGACGTCGCGTAACGCAACCCGAGCGCCTCGAACTGTTTCGACGGATACGGATCGTAGCCGATCACGTTGCAGCCGAAGCCCTGCATGATCTTCGCGAACACGCAGCCGATCTTGCCCGTTCCCACGACCGCGACGGTTTTGCCGTACAGATCGAAACCGATGAGGCCGTCGAGCGAGAAGTTCGAATCGCGCGTGCGGTTGTATGCGCGATGCACTTTGCGATTGATCGCGAGCAAGAGCGCGACCGCGTGCTCCGCGACCGAGTTCGGCGAATAGTTGACGACGCGAACCACCTTGATGCCGAGCTTCGCGGCGGCCGCGAGATCGACGTTGTTGAAGCCGGTGCAGCGCAGCGCCACGAGACGCGTGCCGCCTTTGTGCAGCGCTTCGAGCACTTCGGCATTCGCCGTATCGTTGACGAAGATGCAGACCGCGCCGTAGCCCGCCGCGAGCTCGACGGTGTCCATGTCGAGCGACATGTCGTGGTACCGGAGCTTGTGGTTTTCCTTCTTGTTCGCCTGGTCGATGTACTGACGCTCGTAAGGGGTCGAACTATAGATCGCCACTTCCATGATGCACTCCTTGAAAATTGTATTGACGGGCCGGTCAAGAGCCTAACCCGCGGCCAGCGATATGGCGATCTGCACGAATAACACCTTGACGATGGTCATCGACGGAAAAATCATCGCGTACATGATGTCCGGCTGATCCGTCGGCGCGACGCGGTTCGCGAACGCGAGGATCGCCGGATTGCCGGTCGCGCCGCAGATCACGCCGATCGACGTGTCGAACGGCAGCCTGAAAATCCACAGGCAGCATATCGCCGTGACCGCCACGAGCACGAATACCGTGATGATGCTGAAGACGAGCAGAATCGGCCCGGCGGTGCCAACGGTGTCGACGAACTTCGGCCCGCACGAAATGCCCACTTGCGCGAGAAAAATCGTGAGGCCGAGATTGCGCAAGACGAGATTCGCGGACAGCGGCATCACCCAGACGAACGGTCCGTTGCGGCGCGCCTTGCCGAGACACAGCGCGACCAGGAGCAGCGCGGCGAGACCCAGACTGAACGCGCCGAGGCCGGGAATCGGCAGCGGAATCGCGCCGGCAAGCAAGCCCAGCGCCGCGCCGATGCCGAGGCAGATGAAGCTCAGGTCCGCCGTGCCCTTGATCGAATCGCCGAAGAACGTCCGCATGGTCGCCTGATGCGCGCGATTGACGAGCAGCCCGACGCGATCGCCCGCTTCGAGGATGAGATCGGGCGTCGAGAGCATGTCCGCGTCGCCGCGCCGCACGTGCGCAATGGCGCAGTTCACGCCATCGGGAAAGCGGATGTCGCCGAGCGCCATGCCGACGACCGCCGGATTCGACGCGAACACGCGCATGTAGTCGAGGTCCTCGCGATGGCTCGTCATGCGGCCCGGCTGCATTTCGCCGCAGAGCGCGGCGGCTTCTTCGAGCAGACGGCGATCGGTGCTCGTGGCGAGCAGCACGTCGTCGGCGCGCAGCGTGAGGTCGGCGGCGGGCAACTGATTGTGATGCGCGCGCCGCACCGCCGCGATCGCCACGCCCGAGGGCAGCCGGCTCGACAGCTCCGACAACCTGAGGCCGATGAGGCCCGCGTTTCGCAGCGCGATTTCGGCCGTTTCGAGTATCTTCGCGGGCGGCTTCTGAATCTTTACCTTCAGCGCAACGTTGAGCAGATAGATGAGCAGGATCGGCCCGGCGACGCCGAACGGATAGGAAATGCTGTACGCGACGGCCGCATCGTTGCTTTTCATCGATGCGATCGCGACCTGCAGGCTCGCCGTGCTGGTTCCGCTGCCGGCGAACATGCCGAGCGCATCGGCGAGCTTGATGCCGAAGTGGATGAAGCCGCACGCCACGAGGCCCGCGACGATCACGCCGACGCACGCGGCGATGTTCGCCTTCATGCCCTCGCGGCTCGTCAGTCCGCGAAAGAACTGCGCGCCGTACTGAATGCCGATGCCGTATAAAAACAGCAGCAGCCCCAGCGTGCCGAGCAACGGCGGCGGTGCGGACTTCGGCGCGAATGCGCCGATCGCGAGCCCGACGAACAGCACCGCGCCGGAGCCGAGGGCCACGCCTTTGATGTTGATTTCACCGATCAGATAGCCCAGCGCGATCGTCAGAAAAAGCGCGAACAACGACTGATTCTCGAGGAAGGTTCTGACTGCATCCATGCCGCCTCCTGTGGGTGGACAAAGCAACTCGGCAGTACACGAACATTAAAGGCGCTTTGCGTCGCACAGTCCAGCACCGCCGTGCGCATTCAACGGGACTGAAGCACGACGACGCTGCGCGCCTCGACGCGGCACGCACCGCGCTCGACGAGCGCCGTTTCGACATTCGGAACAATGTCGTTCGGCGATTCGGCAGATGTATCGACGACGCGCAGCCAGCTCGAATTGTCCACCGCCGGCAGCGCGGCCTCGCGCGCATCGTCGTTCATGTTGAGGACGATGTGCAGCATCGGCTCGCCCGGCGCGCGGCCCGCGAGCGTGAACGCCACGAAGCGCGCGCCGGCGTCGTGCCACGCGGGCGCATCGAGACGTTCGCCGTGCCATGCGACATCGGGATGCGTCTGTCCGTTCGCCGGACGTCCCGTCAGAAAGCGTCGGCGGCGCAGGCTCGCGTGACGCTTGCGCAGCGCGATCATCTCGCGCGTGAAACGCAACATGTCGCGCGCGTCGTCGGAAAGTTGCCAGTCCATCCACGAAAGCGCGTTGTCCTGACAGAACGCGTTGTTGTTGCCGCGCTGGCTGCGCAGGAGCTCGTCGCCGGCGAGAAGCATCGGCACACCTTGGCTCAGCAGCAGGATCGCGATGAAGTTGCGCGCCTGCCGAAGCCGCAGTTGGATGATCGCGGGATCGTCCGTTTCGCCTTCCGCGCCGCAATTCCACGACAGATTGTCGTTGCTGCCGTCTCGGTTGTCCTCGCCGTTCGCCTCGTTGTGCTTCGCGTCGTAGCTGACGAGATCGGCGAGCGTAAAGCCGTCATGGCACGTCACGAAGTTGATGCTGTTCGCGGGCAGCCGGCCATCGTCCTCGTAGAGGTCCGCGCTGCCCGCGATGCGCGTGCACACTTCGCCGACGACGCCCGGCTCGCCGCGCACGAAGCGCCGGATCGCGTCGCGATAACGCCCGTTCCACTCGGACCAGTCCATGCCGGGGAACGTGCCGACGTGATAAAGGCCGCCCGCATCCCAGGCTTCGGCGATCAACGGCACGCGCGCGAGGATCGGCGATGCTTCCATCGCCCAGGGTAACGGCGGCGTGCGCAGCAATTCGCCGTGCTCGCCGCGAGCAAAGACGCTCGCGAGATCGAAGCGAAAGCCGTCGACGCCGAGTTCGCGCACCCAGTATTCGAGGCAACGCATGATGAACGCCGACACCAGCGGATGATTGCAATTGACCGTATTGCCGCAGCCCGTGTAATCGAGGTATCGCCGCGAATCGTTCGGGTCGGACTGATAGAAGGCGTCGTTGGCGAAGACCTTGAAGTGGATCAGCGGGCCGTTGTTGCCCGCCTCCGACGTGTGATTGAACACGACATCGAGCAGCACGCGAATGTCCGCCGCGTGCAATGCGTCGACGAGTTCGCGGAATTCCTGCGGCGCCCGCGCGGGCTCGACGCAATAGCGCGGATGCGGGCTATAGAAGCCATATGTGCTGTAGCCCCAATAGTTGCGAAGTCCGCGCTCGGCGGCGAAGGCGGGAAGGTCCTGTTCGTCGAAGGCCATCACGGGAAGCAGTTCGACATGCGTGACGCCGAGCGCCTTCAGATAGGGAATCTTTTCGATGAGACCTGCGAACGTGCCCGGATGACGCACGCCGCTCGACGCATGCCGCGTGAAGCCGCCGACATGCAGTTCGTAGATGATCGCGTCGTCGAGCGTGCGGATGTCCACGTCGTCGACGGGCCGATTCAACGGCTCCGTCACGATGCCTCTGAGCGACGCGTGTTCGGCGGCGTGCACAGCGGCGGCCTGCGCGCGATCGTAGAAGCGGTCGCTCACGCCGCGCGCTTGCGGATCGAGCAGTTCCTTCCGGCTCGCGGCTTCGTCGCTCATCTGGGGCACGTCGAGCGGGCCGTATGCGCGCCACGTATAGCAGCAACGCAGCGGCAGATCTTCGACGAACACATGCCAGAAGAAATACGTGCGGTTCGTTTCGCTCGTGAGCGCGATGACCTGAAACGGTTCGACGCTCTCTTCCGATGCGTACAGCAATAGTTCGACGCGCGTCGCGCGGCGGCAGAACGCGCAGAAGTTGACGCCGCCCGGCATGACCGTCGCGCCGAGCGGGAAGCGCGAGCCGGTCCGCGTGCGATAGCCCGCGTGATCGTGCGCGACTGCAGGAACATCGCTCATGGTCGTCTCCCGCTTCGCTTCGTCACACTGAGCAAGGATATGTGAGGCGTCGCGGATTACAAGTGGACGGCTCGGGCGCGCGTCGCATCCGCGGGTGTTAAGCGTTTCAATATTTCTGTCGGATCGTTTCATCCGCTTGACCCCATTCGGATTCCGGCTACAACGGAATCAGTGCACACGTTGCGTGGAATCGGTCATGCCATCCGAACAAACGTTACAAGAAGGCTCGAGCGGCGGCGGCGTGCAAGGCTGGTCGCGTCATGTGCCGTTGATCGCGTTGCTGCGCGACTATCGCGTGGGGTGGCTGAAGAACGACATCATCGCCGGACTCGTGCTGACGACGATGCTCGTGCCCGTCGGCGTCGCATATGCGCAGGCGTCGGGCGTGCCGGGCGTGTGCGGCCTCTATGCGACGATCGTCCCGCTACTCGCCTACGCGATCTTCGGCCCGAGCCGCATTCTCGTGCTCGGCCCCGATTCCGCGCTCGCCGCGCCCGTGCTCGCGGTCGTCGTGCTGAGCGCATCCGGCGATCCGTCGCGCGCGATCGCCGTCGCGGGCATGATGGCGATCGTCTCCGGTTTGGTGTGCGTCGTTTTCGGCCTGCTCAAGCTCGGCTTCGTCACCGAGTTGCTCTCGAAGCCGATTCGCTACGGCTATATGAACGGCATCGCGCTGACCGTGCTGATCAGCCAGTTGCCGAAGCTCTTTGCGATATCCATCGAAGATCACGGGCCGTTGCGCGATCTCGCGACTCTCGCCAAAGGCATCGCCGCCGGCCAGTCGAACTGGTACAGCTTCGCCGTCGGCGCGGCGAGCCTCGCGCTCATTCTCCTGCTCAAGCGCTTCGACAAGGTGCCGGGCATTCTCATCGCCGTCGTGCTCGCGACGCTATGCGTGAGCGTGTTCCATCTCGACCAGCGCGGCGTGAAAGTGCTCGGGACCATCCCGCAAGGACTGCCCGCGTTCTCGCTGCCGTGGCTGAGCGATGCCGATTTCGTGCGCATCGTGCTCGGCGGCTGCGCGGTCGCGCTCATCGCTTTCGCCGATACCAGCGTGCTGTCGCGTACCTTCGCGGCGCGCGCCAATACGCGCGTCGATCCGAATCAGGAGATGATCGCGCTCGGCGTCGCCAATCTCGCGACCGGTCTGTTTCAGGGCTTCCCGGTCAGCAGCAGTTCGTCGCGCACGCCTGTCGCGGAAGCGGCGGGCGCGCGCACGCAGATGACGGGCATCGTCGGCGCGGTGGCGGTGGCGGCCGTGCTGCTCGCCGGGCCGAATCTGCTGCGTCATCTGCCGAGCAGCGCGCTCGCGGCCGTCGTGATTGCCGCGGCCATCGGACTATTCGAGTTCAGGGATCTGAAGCGCATCTATCGCATTCAGCAATGGGAGTTCTGGCTGTCGATCTGCTGCTTCGCCGGCGTGGCGGTGTTCGGTGCGATTCCCGGCATCTGCATCGCCGTGGTGATCGCGGTCATCGAATTTCTATGGGATGGATGGCGGCCGCATTACGCCGTGCTCGGGCGCGTGGAAGGACTGCGCGGTTATCACGACACGATGCGATACCCGCAAGCGGAACAGGTTCCGGGCCTGCTGCTGTTCCGCTGGGACGCGCCGCTTTTCTTCGCGAACGCCGAGCTGTTCCAGCAGCGCGTGCTCGAAGCGGTGAAGCAGGCGCCGACGCAAGTCAAACGCGTCGTCGTGACGGCCGAGCCGGTCACGAGCGTCGATGTCACGTCCGCCGACATGCTGCGCGAACTGCATCGCGCGTTGCAGGAACGCGGCATCGCGCTGCATTTCGCCGAGATGAAAGACCCGGTTCGCGACAAGCTCAGGCGCTTCGAACTGACGCCGATCTTTCCCGATGCGTGCTTTCATCCGACGATAGGCAGCGCCGTCGACGCCTGGCTCGCCTGTCAGACGCCCGCCGCCTGAATGTCGGCGAAGCGCGCCCGGAGCGTCTTCTTGTCGATCTTGCCGACGCTCGTCTTGCTGATCGCGTCGATGAAGCGCACGTCGCGCGGCACCGCATAGCGCGAGATGCGTCCGGTTTCGGCGATGCCGCGCAGATATCGCGTGATCATTTCCTCCGTGATCGGCGCCGCGCAATCCGGCTTCTGCACGACGAGCGCGAGCGGGCGTTCGCCCCACTTCGCATCGGGCACGCCGATCACCGCGACCTCGGCCACGCCCGGCAACTGCGAGATCAGGCTTTCGACTTCGAGCGACGACACCCATTCCCCGCCCGACTTGATGACGTCCTTCGCGCGATCGGTGATGCGCAGATAGCCGTCGGCATCGACGTTGCCGATGTCCTGCGTATGCAGCGCGCCGCCTTCCCACAACGTCGCGGATGCCTCGCGATTCTTCAGATAGCCTTGCGTGAGCCACGGCGCGCGCGCGACGATCTCGCCGCACGTGCGGCCATCGCGCGGCGCTTCGCGCAGTTCGTCGTCGACGATGCGCAAGTCGACGAGCGGAATCGCGCGGCCCGTCGTGCAACGCAGGCGCACTTGCTCGTCGGCGTCGAGCGTGTCCGCGTGCGGGGGCAATTGCGCGAGACTCAGCAGCGGACCGCTCTCCGACATGCCGTATCCCGAGAACACGTCGATGCCGCGTCCGAGCGCCGCGCGCGCGAGTCCTTCGGTCAGCGCGCCGCCGCCGATCACGACCTTCCATCGGCGCAAATCGACGGCTTCGGCATCCGGGCATGTCAGAAGCATATGCAGGATCGTGCCGACGCAATGCGAGAACGTCACGCCTTCTTCCTCGATCAGACGCATGATGTTCTGCGGCACATAGCGGCCGGGGTACACCTGCTTCACGCCGAGCATCGTCGCGATGTAGGGCATGCCCCACGCGTGCACATGGAACATCGGCGTGAGCGGCATGTAGACATCGCCGCGATGAAAGCGCTGGCCGCTCGCCGGGCTCGCGAGCGCGGCCATTCCGGCAATCGTATGCAGCACGAGCTGGCGATGCGAAAAGTACACGCCCTTCGGCTTGCCGGTCGTGCCGGTCGTGTAGAACGTCGTGGCGCGCGTGTTCTCGTCGAAATCGGGAAACTCGCGCACGGGATCGGCGGCGGCGAGCATCGCTTCGTATTCGCGCGCGAACCCGATGCCGTGCTCCGGAACCGCGACGCCTTGCTCATCGATCCAGATGAAAGTACGCACGGTTTCGAGGCGCGTTCTGATCGCGTCGATCACCGGCAGGAAATCGGTATGCACGATCAGCATGTCCGCGCCCGCATGATTGAGCGTGTACAGAATCTCGTCCTGCGAAAGCCGCACGTTCACCGATTGCAGGACCGCGCCCATCATCGGCACGGCGAAATAGCATTCGAGATAGCGATGGCTGTCCCAGTCCATCATCGCGACGGTGCTGCCATGCTTCGCGCCGAGCGCGTCGAGGGCATTCGCGAGGCGCGCGACGCGCTCCGTCATCGTGCGATACGACTGCCGCACCGCGCCGCGATAGACGATCTCCTGATCCGGCGAATTCGCGAGCGGCGTGTGCAGCAACTGCTTGATGAGCAATGGGTACGAATACGCGTCGGGCGCGGCGTGCGGGTCGAAATACGTGTCTTGCATCCTTGTCTCCAAATATTCAGAAGTTGTGGCGCAGGCCGAGCATGGCCGCGGTCGTCGACTTGCCCGGCGCGGTCGGCTGGCCGTAGGCGATCATCTGGTTCATCGTGCCGTTGTTGTCGACGTGGCCGACTTCGGCATACGCGAGCGTGCGCTTCGACAGGTTGTATTCCGCGCCGATCGCGAATTCCAGCGAGTGATTCGACGACTGGTTCTTGTCCTTGATGTAGTAGACGCCGGTCGTCACGTTGAGATTGGGCGCGAAGCGATAGCCAAGACCGCCCGAGTACATGTCGAAGTTCGCGCGATCCGAATCGGCGGGGTTCTTGCCGTTCGCGTAGGACATCGAGATCGAGAAGCCGTGCGTCGTGTACAGGCCGCCGAAATACATCATGCGATTGTTGTTGAGTCCGGTGGGCACGGAGCCGGGCGCGGGATTCGCGTCGTGGCCGTTGTAGTAGACAGCCGTCAGCGTCAAGCCGAAGTTCGAGTACTTCAGCACCGCCGATTCGCGCGTGCCGCCCTGAAACTGTCCCGCCACGCCGCCGGGCGCATATTCGAGCGATGCCGACAAACCCGCATACGTCGGCGACTGATACACGAGCGCGTTGCTGTCGTAGAGCGCGCCGATCGAGCCGTTGGTGCTCGTGCCGGGCCAGCCGGCCGCCGTGTTCATGCCGAGCCATGCGGTCAGCACGCTGCCGAAATACTGCGCGCGGCGCACGTCGGTGTCGTACATCGCCCAGATCATCGGCACGATCTGGCGGCCCGCGTTGAAGGTGCCGAACGGGCCGGACACGCCGATCGTCGCGTATTGATTGAACATCGCGGTGGCGCCGGGCGTATCGGAGAGGCCGGTCTTGCCGGTGCCCGAATCGAACGAGCCTTGCAGCTTCACGTTGATGAAGTAGCCGCCGCCGAGATCTTCGCTGGCCTTCAGGCCCCAGACGCTCGAATAGATGCCGCCGTCCTTGAAGCGATACACCTTCCCCGTGTCCCGCGCGTTGCGCGCGAAGCTCGCCGCCGACGTGCTCTGATACATGAGGCCGGCGTCGAGCACGCCATAGAGCGTCACGGTGGATTGCGCATGCGCGCCGCCGGCGGCCAGCACGAGCCCTGCGGCAGTGGCGAATCTGAGCTTCATCGAGTCTCCTGATCTTGTTCTGGATGCGCCGCGCACCGATAGGGTCGCGGCGTCAGGAGGCAAGAATACGCATCGGCCAAGTGCCGAACCCCTCTCACGGAGAGAGGGGTAGGGATTGCGAGAGAGGCGGGAAAACCCTGCTGAAAACGCTTGAAAAAGGCGCTATTGCACGCCTTCGAGCAGGCCGAGCGCGATGGCGCGGCGCACCGCGTGCTTGCGCGAACTGGCGTCGAGCTTGCCGAAGAGATTCTTCAGATGCCACTTGACGGTGCCCTCGCCGACCGCCGCCGCGAGCGCGATTTCCTTGTTGCTCAAGGTGCGCGCGAGCAGTTCGAGAATCTCGCGCTCCTTCGGCGTGAGGATCACGCTCGGCAACGCGCGCGGCCCGCCTTCGCCCGAACGCGGCGGCACGCGCACGACATGCGGCGGCACGACCGGGCGCTCGCCGGCATCCACGCCGCCCGCTTCGCTCACGCGCCGCGCCCAGTCGGCGAGACCGGGATGCGCGTCGATCAACACGCGCCCGAGGTGATACGTGCGCGCGAGGTTCAGCGCTTCGAGAAACGGCGCGTGGCCGTCGCCCGTCGCGCGTTCCTGGGCGAACGCGCGCAACGCCATCAGCTCGATGCGCTCGCGTCCGCGCTTCATCGTCGCGGCGATCTGTTCCGCGCGCGCGAGCGGTTCGACCGCAGCCGGCCAGTCCTGACGCGCGAGCGCCGCGCCGCCGTGCGCCATCGTCTGCAACATCTGCACGGAGCGGCTCCAGATCGGCCCGCGCGTGGCGATGTGTTCATCGACGATCGCGTCGATACGCTCGACGAGCGCATCGCAGGTCTGCGCGCGATAGCGTCCCGCATGCGCGCTCACCTGCTCCGCGAGGCTCGTCACGCAAAGACGCGGCAGATTGCGCGCGACGCCCATCGCGTAAAGCATTTCGAGCAGATCGAGCGCGCGATGCTCGTCGCCGCGCAACGCCGCGATGCGCGCCGCCGTGCGATACGCGAGCACGACGGTCTCCGGCAACGCCGCGCGTTCGAGCACGTCGAGACGGTTGGCGAGCAGCGCGGCGGCCTCGTCGATGCGATCGTCCTCATACGCGATCGACGCGCACGTCGCCGCGAACATGCACGTCAGCGGATGACGCCGCCCGAGGTCTTCTTCGGCGCTCGCGAGCGCGGGCAGCAGGACGCTTTCGGCGAGCTTCACCTGTCCTTCCTGAAGCCACGTCAGGCCGACCATGTGATCGCCCCAGCGCACGACATAGCCGAGCCCCTTGCCGATCTGCGCGCGCGTCACCGCCTGTTGCAGACGCCGCGCCTGCGCCGGCTCGCCGAGCAGCATCGCGCGGGCGGCGAGGCGGTTCGCATGCGACTGCGCGAGCCACGAGTCCTTGGGCGGCGGCGTCTGCGCCCACGGCTCGAAAAGCGTCAGGAAGCGGTCGGGATCGTCGGCGTACCACGCGGCCGCGCTCAGGATCAACGCGCATTCGTAACGCAAGGCGTCGTCCGCACCCGGCGATGCAAGCACGCGCTCGACCTGACGCTGCGCCTCGTGATGACGTTCGCCCAGCGCGAGCGCCCACGCGACCGCCAGACACAGGCGCGGACGCTTTTCCAGTTCCGCTTCCGGCAGACGTTCCAGCCACTCGAGCACGGTGCCGAGCTGGCCTTGCTTCACGGCGTCGTGCAGCGACTGCTCCGCGAGTTCGTACGCATGTTCGCGCTCGCCCGCCGCATGCGCGTGGCGCGCCGCCTGTTCGAGCATGCCGCGCGCGCCGAGCCAGCGGGCCGCGCGCCGATGCAGTTCCGCGCGCGCATCGTCCGCGAGCGCGGCGAAGCGCGTCTGCAGCACGTCGCGCACGAGCGGATGCAGGCGGCACCAGTCGCTCTCCTCCGCCGTCACGAAGACGGGCGTATCGCGCGTGAGACGTGCGAGGCGTTGCGGCGCGTCGGCGTCGCCGGTCAGGGCTTCGCACAAGTCGGGATGCAGCACGTCCACGACGCTGATGTCGACGAGCAGGCGTTCATCGGCGGATGACAGCTCGCTCAACAGCGCCGCGACGAGCGGTTCGCGCAAGCCGCGCGGGCCCGCCGCGAGATTGTCGAGCGCCGTGCGCGGGTCCTGCGCGCGCGCCATCGCGGTGAGCGCGAGTTGCAGGCCGAGCGGCCAGCCGCCGGTGATTTCGAAGAGGCGCGCGGCGGCATCGGCGTCGACGCGCGCGCCGAAACGCTGCGTGACGAGCGCGATGGTTTCATCGACGCGAAAACGCAGCGCGTCCGGCGCGACGAGTTCGGCCTGTCCGTAGGCGAGCAGTTCCGCCGCGGGCTTGTCGAGCCCCTGCCGGCCCGCCGCGACGATGCGCAGATTCTGCGGCGCGTTGTGCATCACGTAATCGAGCAGTTGCGCGCCGGGTTCCGGCAGACGATCGGCTTCGTCGACGATCAGCACGACATCGAGCGATAGCTGCGCAAGCTCGGCCAGCCACGCGGTGGCGAGATCGAACGCGCCGGCGGGCACGCCCGGATTTTCCGCGATGAGACGCCCGAACGAGGGCCGCGCGCAGCATGTCCGGATCGCGTGGACGAGCGCGCGCAGGAAGCGCTCCGCGTCGTCGCGATCGTCGGCGAGCAGCCACGCGACCGCCGCGCCGTGCGCCAGAAACTCGCGCCGCCATTGCGCGAGCAGCGACGTCTTGCCGTAACCCGCGCCGGCCTGCACGAGCACGATCTGGCTGCGTGCGGTGTCGGCGTTCAAACGGGCGCGCGCGAGCAGCCCGGACGGCGCGCGCGGCGCCATCGTCTTCAGCACGAGCTCGGTGGATGGGGAGTCGGTGGGCATCGGTAATTTTTTGTCTTCCATCTAGGATGGTTCGGATCGCGCGCGTGCGTCAAGCCCCTCCCGCCGCGAGAGGGGCGCTCGCCCGCCGCCCGCACTACGATTCGATCAACCGTGCAATTGAAAACCGAAGGATCACCATGTACCGACATCTGCTCGTGCCCGTCGAGCGCAACGACGCCAGCGTCGAGGCGACTGGCCATGCGGCCGAGCTCGCGCGCTCGCTCGGCGCACGCATCACGTTCGTCAGCCTGCATGCGGGCGCGAGCGACGATGCGGCGCAGCATCGCCGGATCGCGGCCGCCCTCGCCCGCGCCGAAGCCGCCGCTCGCGCGCACGGCGTGCCGGCGACGGTGCTCGGCGTGCAGGGCATCGATTCGGCGGCAGCGAACGATTACGACCTCGTGTGCATCGCGCAAGGCAGCGCAGTGCCGCCCTTGCCGGGCGTGGCCGTGCTGATCGCGCCGAGCGACGCGCGCCCGATGGTCACGAAGGCGGCGGGCGCGCTGCTCGCCGTGCATCGGATGCGCTCGGACGCTTACGACGATGCATTGCGCACTTCGCGACCCGATGCGCGGACGATCGAGCGTCTTCGCGAAACACATCACGAAGAAACCGCGCTGACCACGGCATTGCGCGAGCGCACATCGACGCTTGATGCTGAACTCGACGAACTCGCGCGCCTCGCCGAACGCGAAGCGGCGCTGCTCGCGCGCGTCGCGACATCGATCGCGAATGGCGAGGTCATCGACGACACATTGCTTGCGAGCGCGCGCTTCGCGTGCGAACGCATGGGACGCATCGAAGGCGTCGTGCTGCCGGCCGCGCGCCGCTATCTGCGCGACGCCGACTGGAACGCGCTCGCGCGCTGAACGCCATACAGGAAACAGAGACTCAAGGAGACGAAACAATGGCACATGCAATCCGCTTTCACGAAACCGGCGGTCCGGAAGTGTTGCGCTGGGAAGAAGTCGCCGTGGGCGAACCCGGCCCGTTGGAGGTCCGTCTGCGTCACGAGGCCGTCGGGCTCAATTTCGCGGACACGTATTTCCGCTCTGGCCTCTATCCGGTGCCGCTGCCTTCGGGCATGGGCGTCGAAGCGGCGGGCGTCGTCGAGAAGGTCGGCGCGAACGTCACGCATCTGAAGGAAGGCGATCGCGTGACCTACACTGGTTTCATCAACACGCTCGGCGCGTACAGCACGGAGCGCATCATTTCCGCCGCGCCGCTCGTCAAGCTGCCCGATGCGATCGACTGCACGCGCGCCGCCGCCATGACGATGCGCGGCCTCACCGCCGCCTATCTGATGACGCGCATCCGCCGCTTCGAGCGTGGCGACACGCTGCTCTTGCACGCGGCGGCGGGCGGCGTCGGGCTGATCGTGTCGCAATGGGCGAAGCTGCTCGGCGTGACGGTGATCGGCACGGTATCGAGCGAAGAGAAAGCGCGCGTGGCGCGCGAGCATGGCGTGGCGCACACGATCGACTACAGCCGCGAGGACGTGGCCGCGCGCGTGCGCGAACTGACCGATGGCAAGGGCGTGAACGCGGTATTCGACAGCGTCGGCAAGACCACTTTCAACGCATCGCTCGATTCGCTCGCGCGCCGCGGTCTGATGGTGTGCGTCGGCACCGCATCGGGTCCGATTCCGCCGTTCGATCCGCAATTGCTCGCGATGAAAGGCTCGCTCTATCTGACGCGCCCGGCGCTCGCGGATTACATCGCCGATCCGGCCGAGAAGAATGCGCTCGCCGCCGAACTCTTCGATCACGTCGCGAGCGGGCGCATTCGCATCGAGATCAACCAGCGCTATGCACTGCGCGACGCGGCGGACGCTCATCGCGATCTCGAAGCGCGCAAGACCACGGGTTCGTCCGTGTTCGTCGTCTGAGGAGACATTCATGCGTATCGAACAACTTACTTGCGCGATCGGCGCGGAACTCACCGACGTCCATCTCGCCGACGCCATTCACGACGACGCCCTCTTCGCCGAAATCCGCGCCGCGTTGCTCGCGCATCGCGTGCTTTTTCTGCGCGATCAGGAAATCACGCGCGCGGAGCACGTCGCGTTCGCGCGGCGCTTCGGCGAACTGGAGGATCATCCGGTCGCGGGAAGCGATCCGGACCATCCGGGGCTCGTGCGTATCTACAAGTCGCCCGATCAGCCGAACGACCGCTACGAAAACGCGTGGCACACGGACGCGACCTGGCGCGTCGCGCCGCCCTTCGGCTGCGTGCTGCGCTGCGTGGAAACGCCGCCCGTCGGCGGCGACACGATGTGGGCGAACATGGTGCTCGCGTATGAGAAGCTGCCCGCGCACGTCAAGGAACAGATCGCGGATTTGCGCGCGCGGCACAGCATCGAGGCGAGTTTCGGTGCGGCGATGCCTATCGAGAAACGCCTCGCGCTGAAGGCGCAGTTTCCCGATGCCGAGCATCCCGTCGTGCGCACGCATCCGGAAACGGGCGAGAAGGTGCTGTTCGTCAACGCCTTCGCGACGCACTTCACCAACTATCACACGCCGGAGCGCGTGCGCTTCGGGCAGGACGCGAATCCCGGCGCGGGGCAGTTGCTCGCGTATCTGCTGAGCCAGGCGTATATCCCGGAATATCAGGTGCGCTGGCGCTGGAAGAAGAACAGCATCGCCATCTGGGACAACCGCAGCACGCAGCATTACGCGGTGATGGACTATCCGCCGTGTCATCGCAAGATGGAGCGCGCGGGGATCATCGGCGACGTGCCCTTCTGATGGATCGACGCATGAACGCACCGACGATACTCATGGTCCCCGGCCTGCGCGATCACGTCGAGGACCACTGGCAGACGCATTACGTCAACGCGCATGACAACGTGCGTACCGTGCCGCCGCTGCAACGCGACAAGCTCGATCGGAGCGCGCGGGTCGCCGCGCTCGACGCGGCGCTCGCGCAGATCGACGGACCGGTCGTGCTCGTCGCGCACAGCGCCGGCGTGATGATTTCCGTGCACTGGGCGCAGCGGCATCGTCGCGAGATTCAGGGCGCGCTCTTCGTCACGCCGCCCGATTTCGATTCGCCGCTGCCGGAAGGCTATCCGTCAGTCGATGAACTCGAGCTGCACGGATGGCTGCCCACGCCGCGCGAACGCCTGCCGTTTCCGTGCGTCGTCGCGGCGAGCCATGACGATCCGCTCGCGCGCTTCGAACGCGTCGCCGGCATGGCGCACGACTGGGGCGCGCGGCTCGCCGATCTCGGCCGAGTCGGGCACATGAATCCGGCGTCGGGATTCGGCCTCTGGCGCGACGCCGGGCGATACATCGCGGAGATCACCGAGCGTTAAGCCGACAAGCTCGCGAGGATATTCGCCGCTGCCCGCGCCGCCACTTCGCAGCCGAGCACGATGTGCGACTCCGCCGTGTCCTCGATGAAATCGTGACTCACTCCGCCGATGCTCGGCACGAACAGCATGCACGCCGGCACATGATGCGCGATCACCTGCGCATCGTGCGACGCGCCGCTCGGCATGCGTTCCCACTGACCCGGCGCGAGCGCTTCGGCGGCCTCCGCGATATGCGCCTGCAAGGCGGCGTCCATCACGACGGGCGCTTCGGGCGGCTCGCTGTCCGTCATCGCGACACCGATTTTCCCTTCGGCATTGAAGTCGCGGATCAGCGCGGCGAGCGCGGCTTCCATCGCGCGCAAACGCTCCGCGCTGGCGTCGCGGAATTGCAGATACATGTCCGCCGCGCCCGGCACCACGCTGAACGAACCCGGATCGAGCTCGATGCGCCCGACGGTCCAGACGGTATCGGCATCGGCGATTGCGCGAAACGCTTCGTCCATGCGCGCGATGAACGCAACGAGCGCCGCGCCCGCATCGCGCCGGATCGACATCGGCGTCGTGCCCGCGTGATTGCGCTGCCCGGTGAAGCGCAGCTTCAGCTCGCGTATGCCGACGATCGTCGTCACCACGCCGATCGACTTGCCGTGCGCCTCCAGCCGTCCGCCCTGCTCGATGTGCGGTTCCAGATACGCCTTGTGCCGCGCCCTGTCGATACGCACGCGCGCCGCGCCGATGAGTCCGGCTTGCGCGAGCGCATCGCCGAGCAGGACGCCTTCGCGATTGCGCGCGTGGCGCAGGGCTTCATCGACGGCTTCGCCGACGAAACTGCGGCTGCCGAGAAAGCCCGAGAACGTGCCTTCCTCGTCGATCCACGATGCGACGTCCACCGCGAAATGACGCGTCGTTTCGCATTCGGCGAGCGCCCGCGCGATTTCGAGGCCGTAGATGACGCCGAGCGCGCCGTCGAGCCAGCCGCCGGTCGGTTGCGTGTCGGTGTGCGAGCCGATCAAAAGCGCCGGGCCCGCGTTGCGCGAGCGGCCGAACACGGTGCCGACGCCGTCGATCGTCGCGGCGAGTCCCGCTTCGTTCATGCGGCCCGCGAGCCAGCGGCGCGCGTCCATATCGACCGATGACAGCGAGAGGCGCACGACGCCCGGACCGGTCGCGCCGAACGTGCGCAGATGACGGAGGTCGTCGAGCAGGCGGGCGGGATTGATCTTCAGCACTGTTTGTCCTCGATGTAGTCGTTACGTTTGAGTGCGCGCCTCGCGCCGCACTTCCTGCGGCGGCACGCCGAAGCCGCGCATGAATGCTTCGCGCATGTGACGGCGGTCCCTGAAGCCCGTTTCCTGCGCGATCGTTTCGAGCGAATGCCGGCTTTTCTCGATCATCAGACGCGCCGCTTCGAGCCGCAATCCTTCGATGGCTTTCGCCGGCGACTGCCCCGTCTCCAGCGTGAAGACGCGGCTGAACTGACGCGGGCTCAGATGCGCCTCGCCCGCGAGCTCCTCGACCGTCAGCGGCCGGTTCAGATTCTTGCGCGCATAGTTCAGCGCATTCTGGATGCGATCGGACTTCGGCGCGAGATCGAGCATTTCCGAATGCTGCGACTGCCCGCCCGCGCGACGCTGATGCATGACGAGCTTGTGCGCGACCGAACGGGCGATATCGGCGCCGAGATCCTTCTCGACCATCGCGAGCGCGAGATCGAGCCCCGCGGTCATGCCCGCCGACGTCCAGACCGGGCCATCGACAATGAAGATGCGGTCTTCTTCCACTTGCACATCGGGATAAAGCCGCTGCATGTCGCGCGCGTAGGCCCAATGCGTGGTCGCGCGGCGATTCGCGAGCAGGCCCGCTCCGGCCAGCACGAATGCGCCCGTGCAGATGCCCGCGATACGCCGCGTGCGCTTCGCCGCGCGGCGCAGGAACGCGAACACGTCGGCGGGCGGCGCGATCGTGAGCGGCGTGGTGACGCCGACGGCGATCCAGGTGTCCATCTGCGTGCGCGCGGTGATCGCTCGCGTGTCGATCTTCATGCCGAGCGACGAGCGCACTTCGCCGCCCGCCGTCGAATAATTTTCGATGCCGTAGAACGCCTCGCCCGATACGTCGTTCGCCATTTCGAAAACCGTCTGCGAGGCGAGCGCCATGATCTGGAAGCCGTCGCTCAATAAATAGCCGATGCGGTGCATGTCGTTTTCCTGCCGCGCGATGTCACGAATCACTACCCTATACGTCATTTGCGTCACGGTCAAATCCGGCCAGAATTCACTCACGCAATCAACCACTTGTTTTCTGACGGAGTGAAACATGACGCAGACACACCTCGGCACCGCGCTCGTCACGGGCGCGTCTTCCGGAATCGGCGCGGTCTATGCGGAGCGCCTCGCGCGGCGCGGCTACGACCTCATTCTCGTCGCGCGCAATCGCGACAAGCTCGCGGCGCTCGCCGAACGCATCACGAACGAGACGCGCCGCAGCGTCGAGATTCTCGATGCCGATCTGAACGACCGCAGCGCGCTCGCCACTGTCGAAGCGAAGCTGAAGAATGACGCGAGCATCACGCTGCTCGTGAACAACGCGGGCATCGGCACGCATACGCCTTTGCTCGACAGCGACGTCGACGCGATGACGCGCATGATCGATCTCAACGTGACCGCGCTCACGCGCCTCGCTTACGCGGCGGTGCCCGGCTTCGTCGCGCGAGGCCGTGGCGCGATCATCAACATTGCGTCGATCGTCAGCATTGCGCCGGAGATCCTCAACGGCGTGTATGGCGGCACCAAGGCGTTCGTGCTCGCGTTCAGCCAGTCGCTGCATCGCGAACTGGCGGGCAAGGGCGTGCGCGTGCAGGCCGTGCTGCCCGGCGCGACGGCCACCGACTTTTGGGAAACGGGCGGCCTGCCGATCGAGAATCTCGACAAGGCGATCGTGATGTCGGCGGGCGATATGGTCGATGCGGCGCTCGTCGGCTTCGATCGCGATGAGCTCGTGACGATTCCGTCGCTGCACGACGGCGCGAAGTGGGATGCGTACGAAGCGGCGCGGCAGGCGATGGCGCCGGAGTTGTCGGCGAACAAGCCGGCTGCACGGTATGTATCGGGCGCTTCAAGCCTTTCGTGACGCGGAATCCGCTCGCCGTGGCGCGAAGCACATGACGAGCGGTATCAGCGCGAGCGCGGCGCCGGTGTAGAAGGTCGCCGGCGCGCCATGGCGATCCCAGATCCATCCGGCGATCGCGCTCGCCAGCACCATGCAGACGCCGCTCGCGAGATTGAACACGCCGAATGCGGTGCCGCGCAGGGAAGGCGGCGCGGATTCGGCGACCATCGCCGCGAGAATGCCTTGCGTGAAGCCCATGTGCAGTCCCCACAAGGCGACGCCCGCGAACAGCGTGAGCATCGACGTTCCCGCGCCGAGCAGCACATCGGCCGCGATCAGCAGCGCCAGGCCGCAGGCGAGCAACGCGCGCCGGTCCCATCGATCGGAGAGCACGCCCGCCGGATACGCGCTCGCCGAATACGCGAGGCTCATCACGACCATCACGGCGGGAATCCACGCGATATCGAGTCCTGTCTGCTGCGCGCGCAGTACCAAGAACGCCTCGCTGAAGCGCGCGAGCGTGAAGGTCGCGCCGATCGCGACGACATACCAGTAGCGCCCCGAAAACTCGCGCATCGACCGCCAGTGCAGCGGCGAGCGGAAGCTCTCGCCTCGTGCGGACGCGCTTTCCGGCTCACGCACGCCGAACAGAATGATGATGACGGCGATGAACGCCGGCACCGTCGCGAACCAGAGCACCGTGCGGATGTGATCGGAGAACGCGAGCATCAGCACGATGGCGAGCAACGGCCCGGCGAACGCGCCGATCGTGTCCATCGACTGCCGCAGGCCGAAAGCGGCGCCACGGATTTCCGGCGGCGCGACATCCGCGACCAGCGCATCGCGCGGCGCGCCGCGAATGCCCTTGCCGAAGCGATCGACGAGACGCGCGGCCACGACCAGCGCGGGCGTTTCGGCGAGGGGAAATAGCGGCTTTGTCAATGCCGCGAGGCCGTAGCCGAAGAGCAGCAGGCCCTTGCGGCGTCCGAGCCAGTCGCTCAGCGCGCCCGAAAAGACTTTCACGATCATCGCGGTTGCTTCGGCTGCGCCTTCCAGCGCGCCGAGTGCGGTGACGCTCATGCCCATGGTCGTCACGAGGTAGATCGGTAGAAGCGCATGCACCAGCTCGGAGGACAGGTCCATGAACAGGCTGACGAGGCCGAGCGCCCAGACGGTGCGGGGGATCGGCGGGCGCGGTTTGGCGAAAGGAGATGGCATGGGCTCGATTCGTGTCATCGATTCGATGTCATCGTGCCAAAGAATGGCCCAGCGTGGCGGTCCGATCGCGCATTCCGCTCGCTCATCCGCCTCACACCGCGCCCGCAAAAAAAATCGCCCCGCTCAAAGCGGGGCGATTTCGTTTCCGGCGAGCGCGCATCGAATCACGTCACCGGCGCCGGATTGAACAACACAAGCGCGTTGTGCAGCTTCAACGCCTCGGCCTTCGTCTGCTTCTTCCCGCTCGCGACATCGAGCATCAGCCGGAACAGTTCCCAGCCCACATCGGCGATGGTCGCCTCGCCCGTCGCGATGGTTCCCGCGTTCACGTCCATCAGATCGTGCCAGCGGCGCGCGAGATCGGAGCGCGTCGCGACCTTCAGCACCGGCACTTCGGCGAGGCTGTACGGCGTGCCGCGCCCCGTCGTGAAGACATGAAGGTTGATGCCCGCCGCGAGCTGCAGCGTGCCGCAGATGAAATCGCTCGCAGGCGTCGCCGCGTAAATCAGCCCCTTCTGCTTCACCTTCTCGCCCGGCGACAGCACGCCCGAAATCGTCGATGACCCCGACTTGACGATGGAACCCATCGCCTTCTCGACGATGTTCGACAGCCCGCCCTTCTTGTTGCCCGGCGTCGTGTTCGCGCTGCGGTCCGCGCCGCCGCGCTTCAGATAATCGTCGTACCACTGCATCTCGCGGATGATCGCCTGCGCCACCTCACGGTTCGCCGCGCGCGCCGTCAGTTGCGCGACGCCGTCACGCACTTCCGTGACCTCCGAGAACATGACGGTCGCGCCCGCGCGCACCAGCAGATCGGTCGCGAAACCGACCGCCGGATTCGCCGTCAGCCCGGAAAACGCATCGCTGCCGCCGCACTGCACGCCGACGACGAGATCCGCCGCCGAACACGTCTCGCGACGGCGATTGTTGAGGCGCTTCAGATGCGTCTCGGCCATCCGCATGATCGACTCGATCATCGAGCCGAAGCCGACGTGCGCCTCGTCCTGCAACACGACCGTGCCGCCGTTGTCGTCGTGCGTGTTGTCGCCGATATCGGCCACGTCTTCCGTTTCCGCCGATGCCGCCGCGATCGGAATCGTGCCCGGCGGCATCAGGCGTTCCGGCTGGAGCTTCTCGCAGCCGAGCGACACCATCATCACTTCGCCGCCGAAGTTCGGATTCAGCGCGATGTTGCGCACCGTGCGGATCGGCACCATCGCGTCGGGCGCGTCGATGGCCACGCCGCAGCCGTATGTGTGACCGAGGCTCACGACGTCATCGACATTCGGATACCGCGGCAGCAGTTCCGCCTTGATGCGCGTCACCGCGTGCTGCACGACGTCCGCGACGCATTGCACCGTCGTCGTGATCGCGAGGATGTTGCGCGTGCCGACCGAGCCGTCGGCGTTCCGATAACCCTCGAACGTGAAGCCTTCCAGCGGCGATTCGTCCGGCGCCTTGATCGTCGCAATCGGCAGGTCGTGCAGCTCGGGCGGCGTCGGCATGCGCGTGACGTGCTCGTTGATCCAGCTTCCCTTCGGGAGCGCCTTCGTCGCATAGCCGATCACGACGTTGTAGCGGATGACCGCATCGCCTTCCGCGAGATCCTTCAGCGCGACCTTGTGGCCCTGCGGTACGCGTTCGCGCAGCACGAGGCCATCGGCGAACGTGGCGCCTTCGCCGAGACCGCCGTCGTTCACGACGATCGCGACGTTGTCGTCCGGGTGGACGCGAATATAGAGAGGAGACTGATTCATTCTGACGAACCCTTGAGCAATCACACCGCGCGGCTGCGGCTTGAGTTATGTCATCCTACAACATAGACAGTCACAATTGGTTAGTATTTACCCGTATCCATTGATTTTGCACGCGTAAATAGATTGTCTGACGTCAGTCTATGTTGTACGATGACTTACGAGATCGGCAATCGGCCGGTCGCCGAACATCGAGACTTCATCACCATGACGACACCGCAAGAACTGAAGCAAATCGTTTCCGAAGGCCTGCTCTCCTTCCCCGTGACGGATTTCGACCAACAAGGCAACTTCCGCGCGAACACGTACGCGGAGCGCCTCGAATGGCTGGCTCCTTACGGTGCTTCAGCGCTGTTCGTCGCGGGCGGCACGGGCGAGTTCTTCTCGCTGACGCAACCCGAATATTCGCAGATCGTGAAGACGGCCACCGAAGTGTGCCGCGGCAAGGTGCCGATCCTCGCCGGCGCGGGCGGCCCGACGCGCACGGCCATCGCCTTTGCGCAGGAAGCGGAGAAGCAAGGCGCGCAAGGCGTTCTGCTGATGCCGCACTATCTGACCGAAGCGTCGCAGGAAGGCATCCGCGCGCACGCCGAGGAAGTCTGCCGCGCCGTGCCGAACATGGGCGTCATCATTTACAACCGCGCGAATTCGAAGCTCAACGCCGACATGCTGGAGCAACTCGCGGATAGCTGCCCGAACCTGATCGGCTTCAAGGACGGCGTCGGCGAAATCGAGAACATGGTGACGATCCGCCGTCGCCTCGGCGACCGCTTCTCGTACTTGGGCGGCCTGCCGACGGCCGAAGTCTACGCAGCCGCGTACAAGGCGCTCGGCGTGCCGGTGTACTCGTCGGCGGTGTTCAACTTCATCCCGAAGACCGCGATGGAGTTCTATCGCGCAATCGCCGCCGACGACCACGCGACCACGGGCCGCCTGATCGACGAATTCTTCCTGCCGTACCTGAAGATCCGCAATCGCCGTGCGGGCTATGCGGTGTCGATCGTCAAGGCGGGCGCGAAACTCGTCGGCCACGATGCGGGCCCGGTGCGCGCGCCGCTGACCGATCTGACCGAAGACGAGCTCGAGCAACTCGACGTGCTCATCAAGAAGCTCGGCGCGCAGTAAAGGCACAGGCAGGAGACGGGCGAAGCGAGGACGCACGACGCCGTGTGACGCTTCGCCGATGAGGGCCGCGCGAGCGGCCCTCCGTGCATCTCGCACGTACGGAAAGAAAGGGGAAGTCCATGTCGATGAGCCGCACCGCGAATCCCGCGGACGTCATGAAGCGCACCAAGGTGCGCTATCTCATTCTGTTGCTGATCTTCGTGATCACGACGTTCAACTATGCGGACCGCGCGACCTTGTCGGTGACGGGCTCCGCGATGCGCGCCGAATTCGGTTTCGACGCGATCCGCATGGGCTACATCTTCTCGGCCTTCAGCTGGGCGTATGTGCTCTCGCAAGTGCCCGCGGGCTGGCTGCTGGATCGCTTCGGCGCGCGGCGCGTGTATGCGGCGAGCATTTTCCTGTGGTCGCTGTTCACGTTGCTGCAAAGTTCGATAGGCCTGCTCGGCAGCGCGGCGACCGCCGTGACCGCCCTCTTCGTGCTGCGCTTCGCGATGGGCGCGGCGGAAGCGCCCGCGTTTCCGGCCAATGCGAAGGTCGTCGCGAGCTGGTTCCCGACGAAAGAACGCGGCACGGCATCGGCGATCTTCAACTCGGCGCAGTACTTCGCGGCCGTCGTTTTTACGCCGTTGATGGCGTGGCTCACGCATGCTTTCGGCTGGCATCACGTCTATATCGTGATGGGCGTTGCGGGTCTCGCGCTCGCGCTGACGTGGCTCGCCGTGATGAAGAATCCGGCGGATCATCCGCGCGTGAACCGGCAGGAGCTGGAGTACATTGAGGAAGGCGGCGGTCTCGTGCGCGGTCATCAGCGCGCGGGCGGCGTGGCGCGTGGCACGTCCCACAGCGTGGGCTGGCCCGTCGTCAAGCAGTTGCTGACCAACCGGATGCTGCTCGGCGTGTATCTCGCGCAGTACTGCATCAACGTGTTGACGTACTTCTTCCTGACGTGGTTCCCGATCTATCTCGTGCAGGCGCGTCACATGACGATTCTGCAGGCAGGCTTCGTCGCGTCACTGCCGGCGATCTGCGGCTTCACGGGCGGCGTGCTGGGTGGCGTGATCTCCGATGGCCTCATCCGTCGCGGCAAGTCGCTCACTTTCGCGCGCAAGGTGCCGATCGTCGGCGGCATGCTGCTGTCGTCGTGCATCATCGGCTGCAATTACGTCGACACGGACTGGATCGTCGTCGCGCTGATGTCGCTGGCGTTCTTCGGCAAGGGCATCGGTGCTTTGGGATGGGCGGTGGTCGCGGATACGTCGCCGAAGGAAGCCATCGGGCTTTCGGGATCGATCTTCAACATGTTCGGCAATGTCGCGGGCATCGTGACGCCGATCGTCATCGGCTATCTCGTCGCGCAGTCGGGCTCGTTCAATGGCGCGCTGGCGTTCGTCGGGATCAATGCGCTGATCACGGTGTTCAGCTATCTCGTGATCGTGAAGGACATCAAGCGGGTGGAGTTGAGGGTCTGATCCGCTGCAAGCGATGAATCGGAAAAGCCCGTTCTGCTCATGGCAGAACGGGCTTTTGCTTTACTGCGCCCGAACCACGTCGACCCGCAACGCCTCGCCGCCATCGACGATCGCAATCAGCCGATCCACATTCGGATGCGCGCCCGGGCGATTGCGCGCATCGGCCGTATGTTCGGCGAACACGGCGAGACCATGCTCGGCGGCTTGCGCGTCCAGCGCGCCGAACGCCTGCTTCAGATAGTGATAGACCGCGAGCGAGCCCTGCTTGCCCGGCTTGTTCTCGATGCTCGCGACCACGTCACCTTTGCCATCGACCAGATCGATGCGCTCGATGCCGTCGATGGCGGGCAATTGGGCGAGGTTATCCTTGAATACGTTGCTCGGCTGGATCACGAAAAGCACTCCACGTTTTGAGTTGATGTTGCGGGGCGCCGTATCTTATCCGATCAACGAAAGGGCTCGATCGCGCGCATCGTCACTCGGGGATCACAGGCTCGACGAGCCGCGCGAGTTGCTCCAGCGACTCTTGCCAGCCGAGATAGCACATCTCCACCGGAATGACTTCGGGCACGCCCTCCTGAACGATGCTCAACTCGGTCCCGCACACGACCTGCTTCAACGAAACGGTGACCTGCATTTCGCCGGGCAGGTTCGGATCGTCGAAGCGGTCCGTGTAGCGAATCTTCTCGAACGGCACCAGCTCGACGTACTCGCCACCGAACGAGTGACTATTGCCCGTGCCGAAATTGCGGAACGACATCTTGTGCGTGCCGCCCTGGCGCGCATCCATGTGATGGACCTGACATGTGAAGCCGTAAGGCGGAAGCCACTTCGCGATCGCATCGGGTTCGAGGAACGCGCGATAAAGACGCTCGGGCGTCGTACGCAAGACACGGTGCAGACGGATAGTTCCGGTGGCCATGGTGTGCTCTCCTTTCGCGGAAAAATTGGACACATCTCTACGACGATGCATCGAAGCGTGAATCGACATGCAAGGGAATCGGGAAAACCCTTGGTTCGCCTCGTTGCCGCGGAATGATACTTGCGCGCGGGTTCCCACTTGTGCCATTTCAAGGAAACGACTCCATGCCCAACATCGATCGCCGTAGCTTTCTCATGACCAGCGCAGCAGGCGCTTTCGCATCGGCGGCAGGCACGACAGCGTTCGCGCAGACAAGCAACGCCGCATCTGCATCCGCTTTCGCATCGGCCAGTGGGGCGAATGGGAAGCCGCCGCGCGTCACGCGCATTCTTGCGGACTTCATCGTAAGAACGGGCTATGGCGATCTGCCCGCGCCGGTGCGCAAGGAAGGCGTCAGGACGTTGATGAACTGGGTCGGCGTCGCGGTCGGCGGATCGCACGACGAGACCGTGAATCGCGCAGTCGCCGCGCTCACGCCGTTCTCCGGTCCGCCGCAAGCGAACCTGCTCGGCCGGACCGAGCGCTTCGACATCATGAACGCGGCGTTCATCAACGGCGTGAGCAGTCATATCTTCGACTACGACGACACGCATCTGAAGACGATCATTCACCCGGCGGGACCGGTCGTGTCGGCGATATTGGCGTACTCGCAATATCGCGCCGTCACGGGCAAGGACTTTCTGAACGCGCTCGTGCTGGGCGTCGAAACGGAGTTGCGCATTGGCAATGCGGTGTATCCGAATCATTACGATGTCGGCTGGCACATCACCGGTACGTGCGGCGTGTTCGGCTCGGCGGCGGCGACGGGCAAGCTGATGGGACTGAGCGTCGAGCAGATGGTCTGGGCGCTCGGTCTCGCCGCCTCGCAGCCGGTCGGCTTGCGCGAGTCGTTCGGCTCGATGAACAAGAGCTTCAATCCCGGCCGCGCCGCCGCGAACGGCATCTTCGCGGCACTGCTCGCGGGCCAGAACTACTCGAGCTCGGACGGCATGATCGAAGCCAAACGCGGCTGGGCCAACACGATCAGCACGAAGCAGGATTATCGCGAGATCACGGAGGGCCTCGGTTCGCATTGGGAATCGACGTTGAATACGTATAAGCCTTTCGCGTGCGGCATCGTCATTCATCCGTCGATCGATGCAGCGATCCAGTTGCGCAATCAGGAACACTTGAGCGCGGATCAGATCGCGCGCATCGATCTTCGCGTGCATCCACTCGTGCTCGAACTGACGGGCAAGAAGACGCCGCAGATCGGGCTCGAAGGCAAGTTCAGCATCTATCACGCGGTGGCGATCGCGATCATCGACGGCGCGGCGGGCGAGAAACAGTTCAGCGACGCCAAGGTACGCGACCCGAAGACAATCGAGCTGCGCGACAAGGTGAACGCGATCGTCGATCCGTCCATCAAGCCGGAACAGGTCGACATGACGATCACGCTGAAGGATGGCCGCAAGCTGCACAAGTACATCGAACACGCGATCGGCAGCACGCAAGTGCCGATGACCGACAAGCAGCTCGAAACCAAGTTCTCCGATCTGGCGGACGGCATCCTCACGCCGGAGCAAACGCGCGCGCTGATCGATAAATGCTGGCACGTCGAGCAACTGGACAGCGCGAGCGAAATCGCGACTTCGGCGCTGCCGCGATGATCGTTCATGCGAAGAGCGCCAGCTCGATGTATCGACGTTCCATCCGACGATATAAGCAAAGAACATTGACGTCGCGTTAATGCGCCCGAATACTGCGGGCTGCAGGGCGTCGCCTGCAATTGCTTAATCATCCGTCGCAAATGAATGCGTTATAGATCAGGAGAATCGATCGCGTCGCGTCTTCCATAAAACCTGTCGATGCAAGGAAACGTCAATGAAGAATGCCTTGTCCGTGAGCTTCGCCATGAAAGCTGCCGTTGCAGTCTCCACTGTCACGTTCGCGATGTGCGCGAGCGCCGTCGAGCCGATCAAGATCACGCTAGCCAATTGGGCCGATACGCAGGCGGTCGTCTATACCGCGAAGTACGTTCTCGAAACGAAGCTGCAACAACCCGTTACCCTGACCACGGCGGACCTCGGCATTCAGTTTCAGGGCATCGCGCGCGGCGATGTGGACCTGATGCTCGGCGCGTGGCTTCCGGTCACGCACGCGGCCTACTACGCGCGCTTCAAGAACGACATGGAAGACCTCGGCGTCATCTATTCCGGCGCGAAGATCGGCTGGGCGGTGCCGGATTACGTGCCCGAGAGCGAAGTGGCGTCCATCGGCGATCTGAACAAGCCCGAAGTCAAGAGCAAGTTGAACAGCACGATTCAGGGCATCGAACCGGGCGCGGGCGAGATGGTCGCTTCGGAAAAGGCGCTGAAGGAATACGACCTCGCCGGATATAACCTCATTCGCGCAAGCGAGGCCGGCATGTTGACCGCCGTTGCGCGCGCGTATCAATCGAAGAGCTGGATCGTCGCGACGGTGTGGAGTCCGCACTGGCTCTGGCAGAAGTACAAGATGCGTTATCTGAAAGATCCCAAGGGCGTGCTCGGCGGCGACGAGCAGATTCACGGCTTCTCTTCCAAGCAGTTCGCGACGAAATTTCCGCGCGCGAATGTCTTCATCCGGCACTTCAAGCTGACGCTGGCGGATGTCGAATCGATCGAGCTCGACGGCAACGCATCGAACGACTGGAGCGCGGCGGCGAAGAAGTTCGTCGACAGCCATCCCGAGAAGGTCCAGGCGTGGCTCCAGCAATAGGCGCGAAGCCGCGCCCGGCCTTGCACGCCGGGCGCGGCGGCGTCGTCGGAGCGCCGATTACCTAGGTAATTGGCACGTATGGACCTAAGTAATTTGAGCACTTACGCTCCTTTCAATCCGGATCGAATCCGACACGCGAAAGGGGTGAAGCGCCATGCCACATCAAGCAACTCACGAGGTCGATACCAAAACGCTGAGACGTGTCATCGCGGCGGCGTCGATCGGAAACTTTGTCGAATGGTTTGATTTCGCGGCGTACGGCTTTCTCGCGACCATCCTGACGCGCGAGTTCTTTCCCAGTGGCGATCCCACGGTCGGTCTCCTGAAGACGTTCGCGGTCTTCGCGGTCGCCTTCGCATTCCGTCCGCTCGGCGGCCTCTTCTTCGGCGTGGTCGGCGACCGCATCGGCCGCAAGCGCACGCTCGCTTTCACCATCCTGTTGATGGCCGGCGCCACGACGCTGATCGGGCTGCTGCCGACTTATGCGAGCATCGGCTATTGGGCGCCGCTGCTTCTCACGATCATCCGCTGCGTGCAGGGCTTTTCCGCAGGCGGGGAATACGCGGGCGCGTGCGCCTATGTGATGGAGCACGCGCCGCGCCGACGCCGCGCGTTCTTCGGCAGCTTCGTTCCGGTCTCGACGTTCTCTTCGTTCGCATGCGCGGCCGTTGTCGCCTATGCGCTCGAATCGTCGCTCTCGCCCGCGGCGATGGTCGACTGGGGCTGGCGCGTGCCGTTCCTGATCGCGGCGCCGGTCGGTCTCATCGGCGTGTATCTGCGCGTGAATCTGCACGAGACGCCGGCATTCCAGGCGCTCGAAGGCAAGCATGAAGTCGCGCATGCGCCGCTGATGGAAACCCTGCATTCGCAGTCCGGAAACATTCTGAAGCTCGGCGCATTCGTTTCGGTGACGGCGCTTTCGTTCTACACGTTCACGACGTATTTCGCGACCTACATGCAGGTCGCCGGACATCTGACGCGCGGAACATCGCTTCTCGTGACCGTGCTCGCGCTCTTCTTCGCCGCGGCGCTGTGCCCGCTCGCCGGTCTGTTCTCCGACCTCGTGGGCCGCCGCGCGACGATCGCGACGACGTGCATCTTCATCATCGTCTCGGTCTATCCCGCCTTCGCGCTCGGCGGATCGGGAAATCTGTCGCCTTCGCTGCTCGGCGTTGCGCTGCTCGCGGTGGGCGCGGTGCTTTCGGGCGTGGTCACTGCTCCGCTTCTTTCGGAAGTGTTCGCGACGAAGACGCGATACACCGCATCCGCGATCACATACAACCTCGCGTACACGATCTTCGGCGGCACCGCGCCGCTCGTCGCGACGTGGCTGATCGCGGAAACGGGAACGAATCTGTCGCCGGCGTATTACCTGATCGCCGTATCGATCTTCGCGATGATCGGCGGCCTCTCGCTGCGCGAAACGTCGAAGACCGCGCTCGAAGAAGCAGGTTCGTCGAACAAGAGCGCAAGCAGTGGCCCGGCCGTCGAGCGCGGCATCAAGAGAACCATCTGAACGGATACACGCGATGAATAGCCTTCACGATTCGAGCATCATCATCGACGGACTGAACATCTCGAAGTTCGAGCGCTCCGTATTCGAAGACATGCGAAAGGGCGGCGTCACCGCCGTGAACTGCACCGTGTCGGTGTGGGAAGACTTCCAGAAGACCATCGATAACATCGCGGAAATGAAGCAGCAGATCCGCGAATACAGCGAGATTCTGACACTCGTACGCACGACCGACGACATCCTGCGCGCGAAGAAGGAGAACAAGACCGGCATCATCTTGGGCTTTCAGAACGCGTATGCGTTCGAGGACAACCTCGGCTATATCGAGGTGTTCAAGGAGCTGGGCGTGAATGTGGTCCAGCTTTGCTATAACACGCAGAATCTCGTCGGCACGGGTTCTTATGAACCGGATGGCGGCTTGTCGGGATATGGTCGCGAAGTGATTCAGGAGATGAATCGCGTCGGCATCATGGTCGATCTTTCGCATGTGGGCGCGAAGACTTCTTCCGATGCGATCGCCTGCTCGAAGAAGCCCGTCACCTACTCGCACTGCTGCCCTTATACGTTGAAAGAGCATCCGCGCAACAAGACGGATGAGCAATTGAAGGAGATTGCCGAAGCGAACGGTTTCGTCGGCGTCACCATGTTCATGCCCTTCCTGAGACGAGGCGCCGATGCGACCGTCGACGATTATCTCGAAGCTATCGAATACGTCATCGATCTTATCGGTGAAGACAAGGTCGGTATCGGAACGGACTTCACGCAAGGCTATAGCACCGAGTTCTTCGACTGGATCACGCACGACAAGGGCCGTTATCGCCGTCTGACGAACTTCGGCAAGGTCGTGAATCCGGAAGGCATTCGCACGATCGGCGAGTTTCCGAACATCACCGCCGCGATGCAAAAGGCCGGCTGGAGCGAATCTCGCATCAGGAAAGTGATGGGCGAAAACTGGCTGCGCGTATTCGGTGAAGTCTGGAACGGTTGAAGCGAAAGTCCGTGCGAAAAGTGCCGAACCTCGGTGTTACAGTAACTTTTCGCCAGACGCGACAATCTTCCCGACATGACCGATTCGCCCAAGCTCGACTACGAGGACTTGTTCAGGCATTTGCCCGTGGCCGTCATCGTCGCGAGAGAGCGGATCATGGTCGACTGCAATGCACGCGCGCTGGAACTCTTCAGGGCAAAACGCAGCGATATCATCGAGCAATCGTTCTCGAAGCTCTATCCCGAGCAGAAGGATTTCACCACCACCGGTCATCGTCTGGCGCCGTTGCTTGCAAAGCATGCCGTATTCAGCGATGACCGCATCATGCGGCGCGTCGACGGAAGCTACTTCTGGGTGACGGTCGGCGGCTTCGGCTATAACCCGAAGCGGCCTTTCGAGCTTGCGGTCTGGACGTTCACGGATCTGTCGCAAGGCACGAAGCAATCAGACAACGCAAGCCTGCTGACCGAGCGCGAGCGCGACGTCGCCGCGCTGCTCGTGCATGGCATGACGAGCAAGGAGATCGGCAAGGAGTTGAACATCAGCCCTCGCACGGTCGACATCCATCGTGCAAGCCTGCTGCGCAAATACGGCGCGCGAGCCACACAAGACCTGATCGCGCGGCTCCTGGCCTGAATCGGCGCGAACTGCCGCAATATTCAGACGAAAGCGCTCGCGTAAAGAAACATTTTCCGATGCCGATAACCTGAAGCAGAAGGAGCCGGACGCCAGATCGTTCGCGCCTTTTCGACATTCATAACGCGTGTTCCGCAGCCATACGGCGCGGGCCGACGACATCCGGAAGAGAAAGAAGCAATGGTCTTCAGTTACAGGGACATGATGGTCACGCCGGCGGCGGTCCGGCACGGCGACGCGTTTGCCGCGACGGCGCGAATCCAGGATTTGAACGGGATGGAGCGTTCGGTGCGCTTGGCCGGCGAGTTTCCGAACGTGGAAGAAGCGATCCGCTATGCGATTGCGGCCGGCTTCGAATATATCGATTACGAGCAAAGCTGCTGAACTCCGCGAGGCGCGCCGCGTCCGCGACGCACCTCGAAGCTACGCATCGAGGGAAGCGTTGCGCTTCCCCTGGCTCGTCAACTCAGCTTGACCGAGGTTGCATCGGCGGTCAGATAGCCCACCGCCGCGCCGTAGCGATCCTTGTAGTTCGCGCGGATCAGCGGATCGAGCGTCGCCTGCACCTTCGAATGCAGCGGCGTTTCCCAGTCGCCCGCATGCTGGAAGTTGCTCATGATGTAGGTCCAGCCGTTGATCTCGTCGACCGCGTGCAGGCCCGTCGATTCAGCGCCCGACGGCGCCGACAGAATGCGCGACAGCGACTTCGTATCGACGTTGTATGCCCACAGGAAGTTGTTGACGTGCCGGCCGCTGTCTTCCCCGATGAACAACGTGCGCAGCTTCTCGGAGAACTTGAGGTTATCCGGATTCGCGATGCGCTCCGGGTTGCCGATGTTGCCGAGCGCATCGGCGGAAATGTCTTCGCCGACGAGCGCGGCGGGCGCGGCCATGTCGACCGGAACCCATTCGCTGTTGATCGCCGCGCCGGTCAGATCCTTCTGTCCGCCCTTCAGATTGAACGCGTACACCGCGCCGGAGTTGATGGTCTTGTCGACGGCGAATTCGGCCGCGTGCGCGTCGCCCTTGACCATCGACTTGACGATCTGCGACATCGCCGAGTACACGATCTTGTCCTTCGCGTTGACCGTCGTGCCTTCGAGCTTCGTGAAGCACATGCTCGCGCCGCGCAATGCCGCGTAGCGATGCGTCTCCAGAAACGCGGCCGCCTTCTCCATGCCCGGCTTGATGCGAATCCAGTTGAACGCGCCGTTGTAGTTGATGCGCGTATAGCTCGCATCGAGCGTCGCGCCGACGGTCGCATCGCTGACGACATCCATGATGTCGGCGAGCGTCAGGGTGTTGGCGAGGTTCTCGATTTCATCGCTCGTCGCGTGGCCGAGGTTCATCCACGTCAGATTGGCCGAGCCCGCGCCCGCCGATGACGTCATCGCGCATTTCGCGACGTAAAGCGTGCCGGCCGAAAGATCAGCTTCCTTGTCCGCGACGAACATGAAGACGCCGCCGTTGGTCGCGTCGTCGCCCATCATGACGGTGCGCTTGTCGGGCATCACTTGAATCAGCTCGTGCGAGATGCGGCCGAGGCAATAGTGCTTCTTGATCGTGCCGGTGCCGTCCGGGTTGACGGTGACTTCGGGCACATGGCCGTAGTGATACGGACGGGCCTTCGTTTGATCGCCGTAAAGGTTCCGGCTATACGCGAGGAACTGCGCGTCCTTCGAGCCGAGCGCCGCATCCGGCTCGTACTCTTCGCTCGACAAATGCGTGTTCCACGGCGAGAGGCTCGCGCCGCACGTGATCCACAGACCGTTCGCCTTCGAGGTATCGACGTTCGCGTAGCTCACGAGCGTCAGCTTGCCGGTGGCCGGATCCTGATCGAGCGTCAGCACGGCGATCGGCGACGGCAGGCGGCCGTACATGCTCGCGGCGTTCTGGTCGCGCGTCGTGTATTCGAACTGCACGACGGCGAACACGGCGTTGCCCTTCACGCCCTTGACGGTCGTCTTGTCGAGCTTGATGAGCGACGTGCCGTCCGGGCAGTCCGAGAAGAACTGGCGCTCCTTGCCCGCCACCGAGTTGTCGATGATCGGCTGATTGTCGATATCGAAATAGCCGCCCGCGACGATGGTGCCGCCGGCCGTGTTCGGCACGACATCGCCCGTCACGAAGAACGGCTGATACGCGAGCTTGTACGCGCGATTGCTGCCGTCGCTGAAGTTCACGGTCATGGTCGAGCCGACGGTGGTCTTCGCCATCGCCGCGGGATCGGCGAGCGTCGGCGCGGCCATGCTGCTGAACGTCGCCGTGGTGAACGCAGCCGTCGACGCGGGCGCGGACGCGTTCGTCGCCGCGTTGCTGTCGCTGCCGCCGCATGCGGTGGCGAGCAGCGAAGCCGCGGTCGCGCCGCCGAGCGGCAGCATCGGTGCGCCGGCGAGAATCTTGAGAGCTTTGCGGCGGGAGAGGTCGAGTGGCAGCGCCATGTGTGGTTCGAGTCCTTGATCGTGGGTTTGTACCGGCGATGAATGTCCCTGCTTCGGGCCGTTGCAGCCCGATGTGCCGGTTGACGCGCTACTTTAGGAAAGAAATGTGAAATTTGTTTGACAGGACGCTGTAATCTCTTGATTCCTCGACCGGAACGTAGAAATGTCCGCTGAGGCTTTGCCATCGGGCCGCTGGACCGACGGTTCCGATTCCGGCGGCGGCAATTTCAACGCCAACCAGGGCGCGCATTACGTCGTCGGCAATCGGCTGACGCTCGCCAAACGCACGGGCACCCTCGCCTGCACCAATCTGATGGCCACGTCGCCCGATCGGATCCGACAGCAACGCAAGCGTCACGAAGGACACCGTCTTCGCGGGCGGACAGGTCATGGGCGGCGGCATGAACGTCATGTCGCGACTGATGGGCAACAATGCGACGCATCCTCCCATCGCGATCGTGTCCGCCGCGAAGCTGCCCAACACGGGAGACGTCACCGGCGCCGTCGTGCTGGCGTGCAACTGATCGCCGCGCGACCGTTCTTATCGCATCGCGAAGAAAGGCCACTCATCAGTGGCCTTTTTTTTGGCTTCCAGTCTTGCGAAGGCGGCGCGTTCCCCACACGCTCCGACAATCAAACCACGCGCTTCCCGCAACTGACGCAGTACCGCGCGCCCGCCTGGATCGACGTGCCGCACGTCGGGCATCGGCTGGGATCGAGCGGCGTGTCGCACTGCTTGCAGACGGCCGTGTCCGGCGGATTCGACTTGCGGCATTGCGGGCAGATCACATCGGGCGGCAGCGGCGGAATCGAGCCGGGATGACGGCCCCACGATTCATCGCCGTCGTATTCCTGATAGCCGTCCCGATGACCCCGGTCATGCTCTCTCCGATGGCTGCCGTGCCCGCCGTGCCCGCCGTGCCCGCCATGTCCGCCGAAGTGACCGTTCTCGAACAGCTTCCGCAAGAAACTCATGATTTGCTCCTTTTGCTGGTGAGGTGCTCAGTTGAAGCGCTTATGCAGAATGCGCAGCCCGTTGCCGACGACAAGCAGGCTTGCGCCGACATCCGCGAACACGGCCATCCACATCGAACCGAGTCCGGCCACGGCGAGCGCGAGAAACACGCCCTTCACGACGAGCGCGAACGCGATGTTCTGCACGAGAATCGCGTGCGTCGCCGACGAAAGACGGATGAACGCGGCGATCTTGCGCAGGTCGTCGTCCATCAGCGCGACGTCGGCGGTTTCGATGGCCGTATCGGTGCCCATCGCGCCCATCGCGAAACCGATGTCCGCGCGCGCCAGCGCAGGCGCGTCGTTGATGCCGTCGCCGGCCATGCCGACCGCGCCGCCGTCCGAGCCGAGACTTTCGATGGTGCGCAGCTTGTCCTCCGGCAACTGGCCCGCCTCGACGCGATCGATGCCGACCGCGCTCGCGATGGCGCGCGCCGTGTGCGGGTTATCGCCCGAGAGCATCGCCGTCTGCACGCCGAGCGCGTGAAGCCGGGCGATCGCGTCGCGGCTCGATTCCTTCACGGTGTCCGCCACGGCGAAAAGCCCGAGGACGTTGTCCGCATCGGCGAGCATCACGACGGTCCTGCCTTCACGCTCCAGCGCTTCAGCCCGGCGCTTCGCATGGCTCGCGCCGCGTCCGATGTCTTCCATCATTCGCTGATTGCCGAGCCAGTAAGCACGGCCTTCGACGACACCGCGAACGCCGCGCCCCGGCACCGCTTCGAACGCCTCCACCGCGATGCGCGGCACGCCGTCCTGGCTCGCGGCCTGCGCGATCGCGAGCGAAACCGGATGATCGGAACGGCCCGCGAGACTCGCCGCGATCGCGCGCACGCGGCCTTCGTCCATGCTCCGGTCGAGCAGCGCGAAATGCGTCTGCACCGGCTTGCCGTGCGTGATCGTGCCGGTCTTGTCGAACGCGAGCCAGCGCAGGCGCCGTCCGCGTTCGAGAAAGGTTCCGCCCTTCACGAGGATGCCGTGCCGCGCCGCCGCGGCGAGTCCGCTGACGATCGTCACCGGCGTCGAGATGACGAGCGCGCACGGACACGCGATGACGAGCAGCACGAGCGCGCGATAGATCCACGCGTACCACAACTCGTCGAACGCGAGCGGCGGCACGACCGCGACCGCTATCGCCACGAGAAGCACGAGCGGCGTATAGATGCGCGCAAAACGATCGACGAAACGTTGCGTCGGCGCCTTCGCACCTTGCGCGCTTTCGATCGCGCGGATGATGCGCGCAAGCGTCGTGTCCTTCGCCGCCGCCGATACGCGAAACTCGAACGAGCCGGTTTCGTTGACGGTGCCCGCGAACACATCGTCGCCCGGCGACTTTTCGACGGGCAGGCTTTCGCCGGTGATCGGCGCCTGGTTGACGGCGGAGCGCCCGGACGTGACGACGCCATCCAGCGCGATGCGCTCGCCCGGCCGCACGCGCACGACGGCGCCGCGCGTGACGGCGCTCGCTTCCATCGCGCGCCACAGGCCGTCGGCTTGCAGAACGGTCGCCGTGTCGGGCGCGAGCTTCATGAGTCCCGCGATCGCGTTGCGCGCCCTTTGCAGCGACTTCGCCTCGATGAGTTCGGCGATCGTGAAAAGCGCCATGACCATCGCGGCTTCCGGCCACTGTCCGATGACCATCGCGCCGGTCACGGCGATGCTCATCAGCGCGTTGATGTTGAGGTTGCCGTTGCTGATGGCGATGAAGCCCTTGCGATACGTCGAGAAGCCGCACGAAGCGATCGCGGCGAGCGCGAGCGCGACGACGAGCCAGGACGGTCCGCCGAACCCGCTCGCAGCCTCCGACGCCGCCGCCGCAACGCACGCGAAGGCGAGCATCCACAGCGCGCGCTTGCCTGCGGGCGCGTCGTTGCGGGGTTCGGTGCGCGGCGTGAAGCCCAGTGCGCGCAACGCATCGAGAACGGATGCGAGCGCGTTGGCATCGTGTTCGACGGTCAGCACGCGACGCAGCAGATTGAACTCGACCGATCCGACTCCCGGCATGCCCGCGAGCTTCTTGCGGATCAGCGTCTCTTCCGTCGGACAATCCATCTCGTCGACGACGATCTCCGTCCGAACCGAAGCTTTCGTCTTTATTTCGTATTCCTTTAAATCATTTTGGACACGACGATCAGCCGGCTCAGGCGGGGGCTTGCCGATGCTCTCGGGACGTAACATACTGGCTCCTTTTCTTGACTTTTCCCGAATTGAACACCTTGGAGCCACTCCAGGGTCAAGAAAAAAGGATGCCGAAATGAAGATAGGGGAACTGGCGCGCATAGCGAATTGCACGCCCGATACGATCCGCTTCTACGAAAAGGAAGGGCTGATTCCGCCGCCTGCAAGGACGGACGCGAATTACCGGACTTACGACAAGACGCATGTCGAACGCCTGCGCCTTATCCGCAATTGCCGCGAGCTCGACATGACGCACGACGAAGTGCGCGCCCTGCTCTACGCATTGCAGGCGCGCTCGCCGGATTGCCGCGAAATCGATGCGCTCGTCGATGAGCATATCGGCCACGTAAGCGCGCGCATCGACGAATTGATGAGGCTGCGCGACCGGCTCACCGCATTGCGCGAGACATGCCGCGGCGAGCACGCCGTCGATTCGTGCGGGATCGTGCACGAACTGACATCGCAGAAGACGCCGGGACGCAGAACGAAGAAGTCACACGTCGGCTAGCGCTTCGTCCTGCATGCGCGTTACATGCGGCTTGCGTCGATGACCGCATCGGCGAATGCTTTCGGCGCTTCTTGCGGCAGATTGTGGCCGATGCCGCCCGCGACGTTCCGATGCTCATACTTGCCCGTGAACTTCTTGGCATACGCCGACGGATCGGGATGCGGCGCGCCGTTGGCATCGCCTTCCATCGTGATCGTGGGCACGCCGATCGTCGGCGCGCTCGCGAGCCGCTGTTCGAGCGCGTCGTATTGCGCTTCGCCCTGCACGAGCCCGAGACGCCATCGATAGTTGTGAATCACCACGGCGACGTGATCGGGGTTATCGAACGATTTCGCGGAACGGTCATACGTCGCGTCGTCGAAGTTCCATTTCGGCGATGCGAGTTGCCAGATCAGCTTGTTGAAAGCGTGACGGTTCGCCTCGTAGCCCGCCTGGCCGCGCTCGGTCGCGAAGTAGAACTGATACCACCATGCGAGCTCGGCTTTCGGCGGCAGCGGCGCGCGATTCGCCTGCTGGCTGCCGATCAGATAGCCGCTCACCGAGACCATCGCCTTCACGCGTTCCGGCCACAGCGCCGCGATGATGTTCGCCGTGCGCGCGCCCCAGTCGAACGCGCCGAGCGTGGCCTGCTGAATCTTGAGCGCATCCATCAACGCGATGATGTCCACCGCGACCACCGCCTGCTGTCCGTTGCGCGGCGTGTCGGCGGAAAGAAAGCGCGTGGAGCCGTACCCGCGCAGATACGGCACGATCACGCGATAACCCTGCGCCGCGAGCATCGGCGTGACTTCCGCGAATGCGTGGATGTCGTAGGGCCAGCCGTGCAGCAGGATCGCCACGGGACCGTTCGCCGGACCCGCTTCCGCATAGCCGATGTTGAGCGCGCCCGCGTCGATCTGGCGAATGCCGGCGAAGCCCGCACTCGACGATGCGCGCGGCGCGGTCTGCGCGCGCACGAGGTCGCTGAAACCGAGCTGCATCGCGCCTACACTCGCGACCGCCGTGCCGAGCAAGCGTCGGCGCCGCGCGTTGATCTGATCGTCCGGCATCTTTTGATTCTCCTTGTCCATGTAGTCGATGAAAAACGTTCACGCAGCCGATGCGCGCAGTTCGGCGAGCGTCGGCCCGAGCGGTCGCACACGCATGCGCGAATCGAGATTGCGCCAGGGCAGATCGGCCGGATCGGCGGCCATCGGGCCGGGCGCTTTCGCGACGAGCACGCGCTCGGCGATCGGCTCGAAATCGGCGCGAAAATGCACCGAGCTCTTGTTCACCAGAATCTTCATGCGCTCGGGCTCGATGCCCGCAACGCGAAAGAGATTGCGGTCGAAGACCTGCATCTTGATGCTGCTCACCGCGATACGCACGCCGCCGATACGCAGGCAAGCGGTCGGTCCCAGTTCGCCCGACATGCCATTGAGCATCGGGCCGTCGAAGCGAAAGCGGCCATCCGACAAATACTCGACTTCGAACTCGCCTTCAAGCGGCGCGTCGCCGGGCACGTTCGAGCCGCCGCCCAGCGCTATCCTGATGCGGGCGCCGACGCCCGCGCGATGCGCCGCATGCGCCGCCTTCTCGTCCCAGATAACGCCTACCGCAGCGTCGCGCGCGTCGTGGCGCAGCAGTGCGCGGACCATGCCCATCGTGTTCGAATCGCCGCCGACGCCCGGATTGTCCTGCGTATCCGCGATGATGACGGGCTTGCCCGCATCGCGGCTCGCGTCGATCGCTTCACGCGCGGCTTCATCGGGAGAGAGGAACGGCACGTTCCAGCGCGCTTCTTCGTCCACGAGTTGCGTGTATAGCTTGTCGACCGCGAAGTCCGCCGCCTCGCCGTCGAGCGCGTAGCCCCAGAACACCGGACCGCATTCGTCGAAATCCGATGCCGGAAAGCCCGGCGCGAACGACAGCGACACGACATCCTTCTCCAATGTCTCGAGCATGGCGTACATGCCGCGCGCCGGTTCGACGAGCGTGCACATGCCGTTCACCGGAATCAGAAACGGGATGCGCCGCATCGCGCGCGCGAACGGCTTCCCGTGTTCGATGCGCTTTGCCAGCAGATGCGCCGCGCGCAAGCCCGTTTCGGCCATATCGACGTGCGGATACGTGCGATACGCGACGAGTGCATCCGCGAGTTCGACCATGCGCGCCGTGACGTTCGCATGCAGGTCGAGCGAAACGACGAGCGGCATCTCATCGCCGACGATGTTGCGCACGCGCGCCAGCAGTTCGCCTTCGCCATCGTCGAGATGTTCGGCGACCATCGCGCCGTGCAGATCGAGATAGATCGCGTCGAAGCCGCCTGCCTGCACGCGATCGACGATCGCGCCCGCGATGCGCTCGTATGCGTCCTGCGTCACATGCGCCGATGCGCTCGCGCCCGCCCAGATCACCGGAATCGGCTCGTGCCCTTGCGCCTCGGCCCATTGAATGAAACCGCCGATCGGCACGTTCACGTCGCGCAGCTTGAGGACATCGTCGCCGTGCGCCATCGGCGGAAAGCCTTCGCCCTGGATGAAGCTCTGGTAGCTCGCCTTCGTCGGCGCGAAGGTGTTCGTTTCGTGCTGGAATCCTGCGATCAGAATCTTCATGACCTTGTCCTTTCGAGTATCGATTGATGTTCAGGCCGCGCGTGCCGTGGCCGCGGCAGCCGTGCGCCTGTTCGCGAGAATCAGCACGCAGGACAGCGCCGCCATGCACGCCATCACGACGAGGCCGCCGTTCGTGCTGCCGGTCGCGGACTTGACCCAGCCGATCATCGCGGGGCCCCAGAATCCGCCCGACAAGCCGATCGTGTTGATGAGCGCGATGCCGCCCGCCGCCGCGGGGCCGGAAATCGTTTCGGAAGGAATCGCCCAGAACACCGTGTAGGCCATCCACATGCAGGCGGTGGCGAGCGTGAGCAGCGCGAGCGTC
Source organism: Caballeronia sp. ATUFL_F2_KS9A (assembly GCF_023630765.1). Taxonomy (NCBI): domain Bacteria; kingdom Pseudomonadati; phylum Pseudomonadota; class Betaproteobacteria; order Burkholderiales; family Burkholderiaceae; genus Caballeronia; species Caballeronia sp. ATUFL_F2_KS9A. The sequence goes on from NZ_JALQEK010000033.1 coordinate 41,527, forward strand.
GCGACGACGTTGCCGTTCGCATACGGCGTCATCACGAGCAGCGCGGCGGCGGCGAGCGCGGGCAATGCGCTGTGATAGCGGCGCTCGCCGACCTTGTCGGAACGGCGGCCCGCTGCGTACATCGCGACGGCCGCGGCGACGTACGGAATCGCGACGTACCAGCCGAGGCGGATCGTGTCGTGCATGGAGCCGCTGAGACCCTGCTCCTTGATGAGCGTCGGCAGCCAGAAGCTGATCGCGTAGATTGGAAAGATGATGCAGAAGTACGCGATCGCCAGCAGATAGATGCGCGGGTTCTTCGCGATCTCCGCGAACGATTCGATGCGATGCGACGCGCCGCCGTGATGACCGACTTCCGCCTCGACGAGCCGCTGTTCGTCCTGCGTGAGCCAGCGCGCATCGGCGGGACGATTGGCGAGCACGCGCCACACGAGCGCGCCGAGCGCGATGCACGGCAGGCCTTCGACGAGGAACATCCACTGCCAGCCCGCGAGTCCGCCGACGCCGCCGAGCGACGCAATCAGCCACGCCGACAGCGGCCCGCCGACGACACCGCCGAGCGGCCCCGCGACGAACACGAGCGCAATCGCGCGCGCCATGCGCTTCGGGCCGTACCAGTTCGAAAGGTAATAGATCATGCCCGGCGCGAAACCCGCTTCGAAGACGCCAAGCAGGAAGCGCATCGCGTAGAACGCGGGCACGTTGCGCACGAAGAGCATGCACGCCGACGTGATGCCCCACAGCACGAGAATGCGGCTGAAGGTGAGACGCGCGCCGATCTTCGGCAACATCAGGTTGCTCGGAATCTCGAACAGCACATAGCCGATGAAGAAAATCCCCGCGCCGACGCCGTACGCTGCATCGGAGAAGCCGAGATCGCTTTGCATCTGAAGTTTCGCGAAGCCCACGTTCACGCGGTCCAGATACGCGAACATGTAGCACGCGATGAGGAGCGGCAGCAGCCGCCAGTTGATTCTGCTGTAGAGCGCCGAAACGGCATCGCCGCTGCGCAGGGTCTGGATCGTCGACATCCGCGTCTCCTTGTCTCGTCTTCCCTTTCTCGGGTAAGGCGATGTTGAGCGCGTGCGACCGTGCGAGCAAGAGCAACAAAGTTCACGTATCGTTGCTCTGCGAGCAACGCATTCCTTCCCATACGGACGACGACCATGCGCGAAATCAATCAGCAACGTCTGCGCTATTTCCACGAAGTGCTCACGCACGGCACGATTCGCGGCGCGGCGGATCATCTGAACACGTCGCCGTCGGTGATCGCGCGGCAGATCAAATTGCTGGAAAACGAACTCGACACGACGCTCTTCGAGCGCGAGCCGCGCGGCGTGCGGCCGACCGAAGCGGCGTTCCATCTGCTCGAATTCTGGCGCGGCTATCGTTCGCAGCAGGAGAAGTTTGAGGATCAGCTGCATGCGCTCAAAGGCCTGCAGCAAGGGCAGATTCGTCTCGCGGTGAGCGAAGGCTATGTCGATACGCTCGTCGACGATGTGCTCGCGCCGTTCTGCGCGCGCTACCCGCGCCTCGAAATCGACGTGCAGATGCTCGCGGTCGACGATCTGCTCGAAGAAGTCGCGCAGAGCCGCGCGCATATCGGGCTCGCGTACAACCCGCCGCCGCACGAGCGCATCGAGATTCGGGCAAGCTCGCCGCAGCCGGTCGTGCTGCTCGCGCGGCGCGATCATCCGCTGGCCGTGCGCGGCGGCGTCGCGCGGATTCGCGATCTGCTCGAGTATCCGCTCGCGCTGATGCCGCCCACGTTCGGCATCGGCCATGTCGTGAAGATGCTCGAAACCACCGACGATCTCGCGATCCGCCCGACGCTCACGACGAACTCGCTCGGCGCGCTGAAGCGCTTCGTGGCCGCGGAAAATTTCATGACGCTGATCGGCGAATTCGCCGCGTATCGCGAGCTCGCGAGCGGCGAGCTGACGACGATACCGGTCGCGCATCCGCTTTTCGAGAGCGCGCAGGCGAAGCTGCTCGTGAAAGCCGGACGTCCGCTCGCGGCCGGGCCGCAGGAACTGCTCGACTGGATTCTGACCCGCATGCCGATGTTCGCGCATGCGGGCGCCGCGCCCGTCAGACGAACGCGCGCTCGGGCGCGTCGCAAGTGATCGCGGAACGGCGCTTGCTGCGCTACGGAAAACATCTTCAGGAGAATGCGATGAACCGCGAACCGTCAGATCCCGTGCAGCGCGCCGACGAACGCCGCGAGGCGCTCGGCGAGGGCGACGTCAAGGAAAAAAGCGATGGCACGATCGAGCAGCGCGAGCACGGCAATATCGATCCGACGCTCGTTCCGAAGGGCAAGGATCATCCCGAGCAAGGGCCGTACACGCCCGAACACGATCTGAAGGATCCCGACACCTCGCCGGACGCAAGCGCCGACCATCCGAAAGGCAAGCGCGACTCGGAGGCGTGAAACGCCTATTGCCCGCCGTCGAGCTTCGCCTTCTCCGCCGCGATCTGATCGGCGATCTTCGCGGCGAGCGCATCGAGCGAGGAAATCGACTGAACCTCGTTGATGACGAAGCGCGCCGCGGCGCCGTAGGGCTTCGGCGCGGCCGCCGATTTCTGCCCTTTCAGTTCGCCGCTCGTGTCGATCTGCGCCGGCGCGGCGTCCGGGCTCGCCGCGAGATTGGCGAGCTGCACGGTGACATGCGTGTTGGGCGTCTTGTCGGATGAACCCATCGACGGCAACGCGGAGCCGAATCCGCTCGACAGCGTTTCGTCGAACTCCCCGCTGACGAGCCAGCCCGATGCCGGCGGCGGCGAATCCGCCGTCACATGGCAAGCGGCGAGACCTTTCCCGTTCAGCGCCTTGACGATGCCATCCGCCAGCGCCGATGCGTTCTGATCCACCTTCACCGCATTGCGCGCCGATCGCAATCGCGAGCCGAGCACATGCGACGCGCCGCTTTCACGGCTGACGGCCGTGAAGTCGCGTACCTGTATCAGTTGGCCGGCCGCGGGCGGGCACTGCGGCGCGGACTGGGCGCATGCAAGCGAGCCGATCGCGGCCAGCGCAACGCCCAGGCAAAAGGTCTTCATGGGTGCTCTCCGTCGGAGAACGATCGTCGTCAACCGCCGCAGCAACACGCCCAACGCGAAGATCAGGTGGCTCATTGCGTCCATCCTCCGTTTCCGGCTCGCATCCGCGAATGCCGCGATGATAACGCCGGGCGGCCCGCGCGGGCACGCGTTTAACGCACGGTCGCGGCGTCTTCTGCGTCTGTCCGCATCATCAGGCTCGCGAGCAGGACGGGGCGGCTCAACAGAAAACCCTGCACCTTGTCGCAGCGCACGTCGCGCAGCGTGTCGAGCTGCTCCTGCGTCTCGACGCCTTCCGCGACCACCGTCACGCCGAGCTTGTGCGCGAGATCGATCACGCCTTCGACGACCGTGCGCACCATCGCGTCGGTGGCGATGTTGTCGACGAAGGATTTGTCGAGCTTCAGCACGTCCGGCCGGAAGCGCGCGAGATAGCTGAGACTCGAATAGCCGGTGCCGAAATCGTCGATGGCGATGCGTACGCCCATCGCGCGAACGTTCGACAGCACGACCTGCGCATCATCGACGTTGTCGATCAGCGCGGATTCGGTGATCTCGAGCGTGATGCGGTTCGAATCGATGCCGGCGCGCCTGATCGCGTGCCGCAGAACCGACACGAGGCGCGGATCGCGGAACTGCTTCGGCGACACGTTGAGCGCGACCGAGCAAGCCTGCGGCAGCGCGAGCGCGAGTTGCGACCCGGCCTGCACGGCCTCGCGAATGACCCAGTGCCCCGCCTCGACGATCAGCGCGCTCTCTTCGAGCACCGGCACGAACGCGCCCGGACCGAGCAGCCCGAGCTGCGGATGATTCCAGCGCAACAGCGCCTCGACACCGACAAGCGCACCGGAATCGACGCGATATTGCGGCTGATAATGCAGCACGAACTCGTTCTCGCGGATCGCGCCGTGCAGTTGCGCTTCGAGATGCGCGCGCGCGAGATCGTCCTTCTCGCGATCGCCGAACACGCGAAACGTGTTGCGGCCCGCGCGCTTCGCGGCGTACATCGCCATGTCGGCGCTGATGAAAAGCGCTTCGGGCGTGCGTCCGTGTTCGGGATAGAGCGCGACGCCGATCGAGCACGTCATCGTCACGCTCTTGCAGTCGATCTCGATCGGACGATGGCACGCGAGCGAGAGCTTGCGGCACGCGCGCTCGATGCTTTCCTGATCGAAGCTGCCGGGCAGGATCACGGTGAACTCGTCGCCGCCCGGCCGCGCGGCCACGGCGCCATCGGGCAGCGTTTCCGCGATGCGTCGCGCGATGGTGCGCAGCACCGCATCGCCGGCGATATGACCGGCCGTGTCGTTGATCGACTTGAAGCGATCGATGTCGATGAAGAGATACGCGAACGGCGCGAGCGCTTCACAGCGCTTCACGAGCGCGTCCATCATCGCGTTGCGATTGGCGAGTCCGGTGAGGCTGTCGGTGTTCGCGAGCCGATGCAGTTCCTGAAGGCGCTGGCGCTCGTCGGTGGCATCGACGCACACGCTCACGACGCGCGACACCGCGCCGTCCTCGATGACCGGATAAATATCTGCGCGCACCCAGCGCGTGCGACCGTGCGGCAGGCAGAGACGAAAATAGCTCTGCGTGGCCGCGCCCGTGTTCACGGCGGTACGCATTTCGTCGCGCAGCGCGGGCAGGTCTTCGGGATGCACGCTTTGCGACCAGGCGGTCTGATCGGCTTCGAGCGCGGACATCGGCATTTCCCACATGCGTTCGAACGCGGAGCTCACATGCAGAAGCTCGCGGAAATCGCGCGTCGCGGTCCAGAAGACGGCATCGACGTGATCTTCCATGTCCTTTTGCACGCGCGCGTTGCCGCGCAATTCGTCGATGAGATTGCGCTCCGCCGTGATGTCGCGCGACTTGCACAGCACCGCGCTCACCCGTCCGTGCTCGCCGTAGACGGGCGCGAAGGTCGACGTCCACCATTTCAGCGTGCCGTTCATCGTGCGGCAGGCTCCGGAGAACGACGTCGATTCACCCGCTTTCGCGCGTTCGAAGGCACGCCGCGCGTCGGGGCCGTCCCAGAGCGCGAGCCAGTCGACGCCGATGAGATCGTCTGCGTGATCCGCTTCGATGAGCCGCCCGCCGACCTCCGAAATGCACATGATGCGGCCTTCGAGCGACAGCAGCTTGAGACAGTCCTCGGCGATGGCGAGCAGCCCATGCGCGACCTGACGTGCGACGAAGATCTTGCGATTCGCTTCGTGCATGCGATGCACGACGAACGCCGCGCCGAAGACGAGCACGCCGAGCAACACGTTCCACGGCAGCGGCACGAAGAAGGTTCCGCACGCGGCGGCGAGCACGCCGAGCGGCGCGAGACCGAGCGCACCGAAACGGCGTGCGCGTTCGATGTAAGGCCGGTTCCTGGCGATGGTCTCGCCGATGGTCCCGAGGAAATCGTTGGCGCCTCTCTGCACCGTTCTGGCCCTGTTCTATTGATGGGTTTGATCGGTGTTTATCGGCGCGGAGAAGAAAGTCTTGAGAAAGGAACCGCTACGCCGCGGCCTGCAGCGCCCCCGCGATTTCCTTCGCCAGCGCCTCCGCGCGATACGGCTTGCCAAGCAAGGTCACGTTCGGCCGCAGCACGCCATCGCGCGAGATGATGTCGCGCGTATAGCCGGAGACGTAGATCACCGGCACGGGCCGCTCCTGCGAAAACGCCCATTCCGCGAGATCGGCGCACTTCACTTTGCCGGGCATCACGACGTCGGTGAGAATCAGGTCGACGTTCACGCCGCTTTCGAGCACGCTCATCGCGGCATCGCCGTTAGCGGCGCGCAGCACCGTGTAATGCATCGCTTCGAGTATCGCGACCGTCGACATCAGCACGGCGGGATCGTCATCGACGACGAGCACCGTCGCGCCGCCCGTGTGCGCCGTCATCGCATCGACGCGCAGTTGCGCGGTTTCATCGTCGAAGCTGCGCGGAAAGAACATCTCGACCGTCGTGCCCACATCGACCGAACTCGACACCGCGATATGCCCGCCCGACTGCTTGACGAAGCCGAACACCATCGAGAGGCCGAGACCCGTGCCGTGCCCTTCCGGCTTCGTCGTGAAGAACGGCTCGAATGCGCGTTCGAGCACGTCGGGCGCCATGCCCGCGCCGGTGTCCGATGCGGACAGCTTCACGTATTCGCCCGGATGCAGATCCTTGCCCTCGCACGCCGCCGCATCGAGCGCTTCGTTCGAGCAGACGAGCGTGAGCTTGCCGTCGCCGCGCATGGCATCGCGCGCGTTGATCGCGAGATTCAGCAGCGCGTTTTCCAGTTGATTGCGGTCGACGCAGAAGTTCCATGCGTGCTCCGCGAGCAACGTGTTGATGGATACCGACGGTCCCACTGCATGCTGCAAGAGCTCGCGCATCTCTTTGAACAGGCGCTGCGGATTGATCACGACCGGCGACTGCGGTTGCCGCCGCGCGAACGACAGCAATTGCGAAGCGAGCTTCGCGCCGCGCTGCACGGCTTCCATCGCGGCGTGTACGCGCTCGGGCACGCGGCTGTCCGTCGGCGGCAAATACTGCAGCAATTGCAGGTTGCCGCTGATCGCCTGCAGCGTGTTGTTGAAGTCGTGCGCGACGCCGCCCGTCATCGCGCCGAGCGCTTCCATTTTCAGGCTCTGACGCAATTGCGCCTCCACCGCGATGCGCGCGGCCACGGCTTCGGAGATCTTGTCTTCGAGACCGCGCGTCAGTTCCCGCAAGGTCTCTTCGGCGATCCTGCGATCGTGAATGTCGATGATGACGCCGGGAAAGCGCATTGGTCTGCCGGTTTCGTCGTGGTCGCAGCGGCCGGTGGCGAGAATCCAGGTCCATCGCGCATCGCCGGAAAGGATGCGGTATTCGGCGCGAAACGGCTCGCCGTGCTGCAGCGTGCGCACGATAAGCCCCCTGACGCGTTCCAGATCCTCGGGATGGATCTTCGCGAACGCCGCCTCGATCGGCATGCCGCGCGCCACTTCGTCGAGCGAAAACGAAAACGTGCGCGCGAAGCGCTCATCGCCTTTCACGCGATTGTCGGGAATGTCCCACACGAACGTGCCGAGCACCGCGCCGGAATTGAGCGCGAGCTGCAAGCGCTCATCGGCTTCGCGAAACGCGCGTTCGGCTTCGGCGCGCGTGCGTTCGAGCAGCACGCGCCCGGTCGTTTCGACGACGATCGCGAGCACGCCGACGGGCACGCCTTCGTTCGACGCGACCGGGCTGTAATGCAGATCGAGCCACACTTGCGCATCGCGACCGTCGCGCGGCAACGTAAAGCTCATGTCGCGATACGAAAGCGATTCTCCGCGCAGTCCCGTATCGAGCACATTGCGATTGAACTCGGCCGCCTCGGGCCACGCCGCTTCGATCGGCATGCCGAGAATGCGCGGATGACGCCCGCCCGAAAAATGCGCGTATGCGTCGTTATAGAGCAGCGTGCCTTCGTCGCCCCATAGCACGGCCATCGGCAACGCGTTGCGCAGCATCATCTGCACGACGGAGCGCAACACTTGCGGCCATGCGTCGATGGGACCGAGCGGCGTCGCGCGCCAGTCGTAGTCGCGAATGGCGCGCGCTGTTTCGCCGACCCAGGAATCGAGCTGACGGTGATCGGAGATATTCGAAGTCAAAACCGGCCTTAACTGTCTGAAGAATCGCGTGGTCGTTCGCGAATTCGACAGCATAAAGGCTATTCGTTCAGACCTGAAGCGCTACCCGCCATGCCTCTTATCCGCGCTTCGGTTTGCGCACCGCGCGCACCTTGCCCGTGCGCCCGCCGCCGCAGAAAAAGCGGTCGCGTCCATCCGATTCGAGTCCCGACACGCCCACGCCTTCGGGCATGTCGAGCCGCTCGATGACTTCGCCCGATTGCGCATCGATGTGCCGCAACTCGCTTTCGTCGCCTTCCCACGTCGCGTGCCACAGTTCGCCGTCGATCCACGTCACGCCGGTCACGAAGCGATTCGACTCGATCGTGCGCAGGATCGCGCCATCGTCCGGATCGATCTGATGAATCTTGCGTTCGTTGTACTGCCCGACCCAGAGCGTGCCCTCGGCCCACGCGAGCCCCGAGTCCGCGCCGCCGCCCGGCGCGGGAATCGTCGACACGACGCGACCGGTTCGCGGATCGATCTTCTGGATGCGGTCCTCGGCGATCTGAAACAGATGCTCGCCGTCGAACGCGGTGCCCGCATGCGCCGCGACTTTGAGCGTTCGCGCCTTCTCGCCGCTTTCGGGATCGAAGGCGTTGAGCGTATCGCCGGCGGCGAACCACACATGCTCGCCGTCATACGTGACGCCATGCACGCCGTCGATATCCGGAAAAGGCCCATATTCGCGGATGATTTCCGCCTTCGCGCGTTTCATCGCCGTCCTCCTGATGATTGATTCGATGGCTTCATGCTAATCACTCGCGAGATCGACGGGGAGTAACAAGGCCGTCGCGAATCCGGGCATCGGCGGCGTGGTCCAGCGGCGCGCACGGCCGCGACCGAATGATTGCACCTTGCCGCTCGCGGCGAGCGCATCGAGCGATCGCTGCACCGTGCGCTGACTCGCGCCAAGCGCAATGGCGAGCGCGGAGCTGGACCACGATTCGCCATCGGCGAGAAACGCGAGCAGCGGCGCATGTTCGTCTTCGACGGGCAACGCGAGCACCGCAACGTCGCGCGCGTGACGCGGCTTCAGCACGAAGCCGCGCGGCGTCGCATCGATGTTCGCGTGTGCGCGCAGCATCGTGCGCAGCCGGCCCATCTCGACGCGCAAGCGCGCGCGATGCGTTTCGTCCGCTTCACGAATGCGAAACGCGCGCAGGATCAGCGCGTCGCGAGGCACATCGCCGGGCCACGCTTGCGCGAGCATGCGCGCGAGCGTGAAGAGCACGGGGCGCGTCGCGAGCGACATCGACGTGCCGTTTTCGCGCACGCAAAGACGGCACGCATCGACGACGAAGGCATTCGATGCGAACAGCGCTTCGACTTCATCGAGCCGGAGCAGCCGCTCTTCGCCCTGCGCGATGAGACGCGCGGCGGGCGCGTTGAGGATGCGCCACGCGCTGTCGACTTCGGCGGCGAGCGCGGGAATCGCAGCCTCACGCGCGGCAAGCGTCGCGCGTTCGAGCGCCGCGCGCGCCGCGTGGGTCTGCAGACGGCGCATCGCGATGCCCGCATCGATGAGTTCATGCGCGGCCCGCGATGCAGCGGGCAGCGCCGCATGATCCAGTTCGACGAGCATGCGTTGCGCATCGCCGATCCGTCCGATGAGAAGCGCGCGCCGCACTTCGAGATAGCGCGCGTGCGCGGCGTTGACGTGATCGCCGTGCGCTTCGAGAATCGCGCGCGCCTGATCGAGCGCCTTCGCGGGCCACGCGAGATCGCGCGATGCGAGCGCGATTTCCGCTTCCGCAACGATGCAGCGCGAACGCGCCAGCGCCTCTTTCGCGCCGAACGCGCGCGCCGCGCTTTTGACGAGCGCGCGCGCCCGAACGAAGTCGCCGAGCTGCGCCATTGCGATGCCGCGCAACGCGAGCGCATTCGCATCCTCGCGCAACGCGATGCGATTCAGCGCGCCGAGCGGATCACCTGCCGCGAGCGCGCGCGCCGCCGCCGTGATCAGCGAATCCATGCGAATCCCGACACACTTGTCACTCCTTTGCCGTGCACGCCCGCGACTAATCTAACACCGTACTCGACGTGCCTTGGCAGGAAGGACATCATGAACATAGAACGAGAGAGCAGCCGCTTCGTCGCGATAATCGCGCTCGTCGTCGTGGCGAGCGTGATCGCGATTCATGCGATGCACATACCGATGTCATCGATGAGCGAGTGGCCGATGCCCGGCGGCTGGATGTCATCGCCCGCCTTCACGCCGATGTGCGGCCGCGCATGGTTGCGCGCGATGGCGGCGTTCATCGGCATGTGGCTCGCGATCGTGAAGGCGACGCGCTTCGTCTTCGATCCGCGGACATTCAACGCGACATGCGACGCGCCAGCACATGCGCGCCCAGCACGCACACGATGCCGATGACTCCGCCCGCGAGCACATGCGTGAGCCGCTCGAACGCATCGGCGGCGGACTGATTCGCCAGCATGATTGCAAGCGCAACGAACATGCAGCGAAAGAAGTATCCGACGATATAGCGCTGAAATGCGACGAGCGTGAGGAACGCGGCGAGCGTCGCGAGCGTGACGGCCATGCCCGAATGCGGCACGACGAAGCGCCCGAGCACGATGCCGATCGGCACGCCCGCGATCACGCCCCACGCGCGGTTCCGCAGCTTCGTGCGCGCCGTATCGACCGAACCGGTGACGATGCTCGCCGCGCCCCAGATCACCCAGTTCGCGTGATCCATGTGCGCGTACACGACCATCATCGCGGCAATGCCGACGCTTGCGAGCATCGCCGCGAGGTCTTCGCCGAAGGGCGCGCGTTCTCCGAAATCATCGAGATTGGACCAGCGTGACGCGGGCTTGCCACGCGAGCGCATATGCGCCGACAACATCGCGGGCACGAGCGCGGCAAGGAGATAAGGCAACCAGGCGGGCGCGGCGTGCAACAACGCATCGACGGTGCGTCCGCCGTGCAGTTCGTTCGCGAGAATGAGCACAGGAATGAAAGTCCAGTTGCCGACCGTGCGAAGTTTCGACCCGCGCGATGCCAGCAGAATCACGCACGCCGCGAGCGTCATGCACGCGACGACGAAGAACGCCGGCACGAGTTCGGCAAGCAGCAGCAGATACGTCCCGGCGATGACCGCGAGTCCGTGCGCGACGACGCCAGGCGGTCTCAACGCGAGCTGGTCTTGCGCGATGGTCGTGGCGATCGCGAGCAGCGACGCCTTCATCCATAGCGCGTTGCCGGTGGCGAGCGCAAGCGCGACGAAAGGCAGCAGCGCGATCGTTGCGTGCGCGAGCGGCCAGAACTTGATCTCGCTGGCGATACGAAGATGCGGTGCATCGGCGGACATGCGCTGTGGCCTCTTCGTGAGTTCGCATGAAGTTTAGTCGTCGGTCCGGGCCGATGTGAACAATCGCTCGCAATGCGCCGTCGATTCCCGGTTCGCTCCGGCAAAACCCTTAAAACAGGGCTTCTTCGCATGACCGTGCTAAAACATCATTTAAACGTTTTCTAAAGGACTTTGCGCTGCGGTCGTTATACAGATCAGCCGATGCACTCATCGGCGGCGCGGCAGACGAAGCATCGCCGTCACCGCTCGCGCACGCGCCCTTGCGATGCAGCCACCTTGAGAGAGCTATGTTTTCCACAATCAAAGGCCGACTGGCCTTGGCCATGATGCTTCTGAGCGCACTTCTGATCGCGGTCGGCATGGTCGGACTGATCGGCATGACTCAGTCCAACACGGTCACGCACGACCTCTTCACGAATGAAATGCCGAGCGCGGTATCGGTCGGCAATGCGGAAATGTTCGTGGCGCGCGAGCGTCTCTCCTTCGATCGGGCGGCGCTGAACGTGGGCACGCCCGCGGCGGAAGAAGCCATCGGACGCGGCGCGTTGATGCGCAAGTCTTCCGACGAAGCCTGGACGAAGTACTCCGGATTGCCGCAGGGCCCGGAAGAGAAAGTGCTCGCCGAGAAGTTCGGCGCGCAGCGTCTCGCAGTGCAGAAGCTGCTCGACGAAGGCTATGCCGATATACGCGCGCAGGATCAGGCGAAGATCGTCGCCGATGCGAACGCGATGCAGGTCTCGTTCAACGAGCTGGCGAAGACGGGCATCTCGCTGCGCAAGCTGCAATTCGATCAGGCGAAAGCCGCCTATGACAACGGCCAGCAAGTCTTCGGCATGTTCCGCATGGCGTCGATCATCGCGATCCTCGTGGGCATCGCCGCTTCGTTCTATTCGTGGGTGTCGCTGCGCCGTCGCATTTCGCGTCCGCTCGATGTGGCGCTTGCGCAGTTCGATGCGATCGCGAGCGGCGATTTGCGCAGCAACGTGAAAGTGACGTCGAACGACGAAATGGGCCAGTTGTTGCGCGGTCTCGCGACGATGCAATCGAGCCTCATCGATACGGTGCGCACGGTGCGCGGCGGCAGTGAGTCGATTGCGTCCGCAACCAAGCAGATCGCGGCGGGCAATGTGGATCTTTCGTCGCGCACCGAAGAACAGGCGTCGGCGCTTCAGGAAACCGCGTCGAGCATGGATCAGCTGACCGGCACGGTCAAGCAGAACGCCGACAACGCGCGCCAGGCGAGCGTGCTCGCTGCGAATGCGTCGGAGATCGCGGGCAAGGGCAGCCATGTCGTGTCGCAGGTCGTGACGACGATGGGCGAGATCAACCATAGCTCGTCGAAGATCGCGGACATCATCACGATCATCGAAGGCATTGCGTTCCAGACGAACATTCTCGCGTTGAACGCAGCCGTCGAAGCGGCGCGCGCCGGTGAAGAAGGCCGCGGCTTCGCGGTCGTCGCTGGGGAAGTGCGCTCGCTCGCACAGCGTTCGTCGGCGGCGGCGAAAGAGATCAAGGAGCTGATCGACAACTCCGTCGAGCGCGTGCAATCGGGCGCCGCGCTCGTCGATGAAGCCGGCCGCACGATGACGGAGATCAGCACGGCGGTGCAGCGTGTGACCGACATCATGGGCGAGATCGCGGCGGCGTCGGAAGAGCAAAGCAGCGGCATCGAGCAAGTGGCGCGCGCCGTCACGCAGATGGATGAAGTGACGCAACAGAACGCGGCGCTCGTCGAGGAAGCGGCGGCGGCTGCGCAATCGCTGGAACATCAGGCGGGCGCATTGCGCACGGCGGTGGAGACCTTCCGTCTTCACGATGAAGGCATGCGCGCGACGGTCTGACGCCCTTTCGCGTCTCGATGATGCACGGCTCGCGATCCTTCGGGACGCGAGCCGTTTGTCTTTTGCCGAGCCATAACCGCCGGTAATCACCTCATGAGGCGAATTCAATAGACGGCTATCGCTGTTTTCGCGAGACTGCGGAGCGTCGGATCGACATGCGGTCCGTCCTCGATAAAAGAGCGCGCGCAACGAATCAGCCAGCGCGCAACAAGCCTCGGAGGAGACATAGAAGATGCTGCATCGACCCAGAGTCACCCGCTCCGTGCTCGCGCTGATGTGCGCGATGTCGTTCATCATGTATCTCGATCGCGTGAACCTGTCCGCTGCGGCGGGCCTCATACGCGACGACCTTCATCTCACCAATACCGACGTCGGCCTCGTGTTCGGCGCGTTCGCCTATACGTATGCGATCTGCCAGGTGATCGGCGGATGGTTCAGCGATCGATTCGGCGCGAAGACGACGCTCGTGCTGTGCGCGTCGATCTGGATCGTCGCGACGATCGCGACGGGTTTCGCGGGCGGCGTCGTGTCGCTGTTCTGCGCGCGCATGTTGCTCGGCGTCGGCGAAGGCGCGGCGCTGCCGGCGCAGGCGCGCGCGCTCGTCAACTGGTATCCGGCGAGCAAGCGCGGCTTCGTGCAGGGGGCTCACGCATTCGTTCTCGCGTCTTGGCAACGCGCTTACGCCGCCGTTGATCGCGTTGCTGGTCGCGTTCGCTTCGTGGCGTGCGTCCTTCGTGCTCGTCGGCGCGCTGACGGCCGTGTGGGTGATCGTTTATGCGTGGTACTTCGCGGACAATCCGCGCAAGCATCGGCATATGACGGCCGAGGAAGAAGCGGAGTTGCCGCCGGAGAACAAGGTCGCCGTCGACAAGACGCGCGAACCGACGCCGTGGGGACGCCTGCTCAAGCGCATCTCGCCGACGATGCTCGTCTACTTCTGCTATGGCTGGACCGGCTGGCTCTTCTTCACGTGGCTGCCGACGTTCTTCATGCATGGACGCGGGCTCGATCTGAAGAGTTCGGCGTTGTTTTCGGCGGGCGTGTTCTTGTCGGGCGTCGTCGGGAATACGGCGGGCGGCGTGATCTCCGATCGCATTCTGAAGCGCACGGGCAGCGTGGTTTCGGCGCGGCGCAACATGATCATCGTCGCGTTTCTCGGGGCGCTCGTGTTTCTCGCTCCGGTGATGTTCGTGAAGTCGCTGCCGGTCATGGCTGCTTCGATGAGCCTGTCGTTCTTCTTTCTCGAGATGACGATTGGCCCGATCTGGGCCGTGCCGATGGACATCACGCCGAAACATGTCGGGATTGCCAGCGGGCTGGTGAATGCAGGGTCCGCTATCGCGGGGATTTTCTCGCCGATCGTGTTCGGGTTTGTCGTCGATCGGACCGGGAGTTGGACTTTGCCGTTCGCTGGATCGTTGGGGTTGCTCGCGGTTGGCATCGTGATGACGTTTTTTATGCGGCCGGATATTGCGTTGGATAGCGCTGGTGCGGGGGCTTCTGGGAGGGAGTTGGGGTTTGCGGAGTAGCGGGTTTTTGCGGTCATTCGGCTGTTCGGATTTCTTTCGCCGGATCCCGGGTTCGTCCGCGGTCGTCGCTAAACACAGCGGCCGGGGTGACGTCAAGCATCGCCACCACGTCCGTCGAAGGATGCTATTCCGATGTTGCAATCTCGGACGGCGCTCACCTATCGACTGCAAATTCGCCATTGCGCAGTCACGTTGCATTCAAGCATACGCCCGGGTAGATCATCTCTTCTGACACGGCTTGTCCATCGTTTTCGAAAGTATCGTAGCTCGTCAACATAAAGTTACGCCTATCTATTCCGTCGGATACCTAAATCCGCTACGTTCGTTATCTCCGACAAAACAGATTGACGAACATGCAAGAACGCGACGTACTCAATGGCCGGGGCACGAGCAGTGAGCTTTCCATTGCTGGATCCGCCATGCGTAAAGCCGCAATACGAGAGGGCGATCCAACGACAACAGGTGGCTATGTCATCGCTGGTACATCAACAATTCGCGACGGCAAGAGAAAGGTTGCTCTCAGCGACGACCAAGCGACATGCGGGAACTGCGAAGGCACTTACAAAATACATGGGACCGGACAGGGCATAAAGGAGAAGGGCCGTCATGCGGTGGTTGATAACGATATCGTGCTCTGTCCGTGCAAACAGAATCGAGTCGTAATCGGGAAGAGACCGGGCATTTTCCTCAAGAGCGGCGCGGGTAGTGGCAACGCGCACGGCGCGAGCATGCCAACCATCGCTTCCGTTTTCGACGAACAATACGTCTTTCGCGACAGAACGAACGGTCGCCCCCTCGCTAACGTGTTCTATCGCCTGGTCAGCAGCAACGGCGTGACCGTGGAAGGTGTGACAGACCAAGCAGGACGGACGCAACGCATCAAAACCAGCTTAACCGAAAAAGTCGTGGTCGAGATTGAAGAAGCAGAATAATGGCAAAAGAGATATTTGAAGTTCATTCCTCGATGACTAACGCGGTCAAAGGCTCGTCGGTGGATGTGTATGTCAATACGCAGCGCATCTGCCCGAACATGACCAATGCGCAATTTAGGGAATTGGTCTTCTCTTGCAGAGACGAAGCGGTTCAGATGACTGATGCCCGTCTGAACGACCTTCGCCGATGGAATCAGGCGGACGAAGCGCGTGTCGACATATGGTTCGGGAGATGTGACGAAACGACTCGACAAACTCTGATCAGGGGCCTTTCTGCCATCTCGCGCGTTCTTAAGACTTTGAAGGCCGAAAACTTTGTGCGATGGGACCCCGATCACGCTACACATATTTCGTGCTCACCAAACTTGAGTAACGCCCTTGGCGCAGTGGCGGAAGTATGTGCCCCAGATACGGAGACGCACACCATCGCGATACGCGAGGCCTTCTGCGAAATGCGATC
Source organism: Caballeronia sp. ATUFL_F2_KS9A (assembly GCF_023630765.1). NCBI lineage: Bacteria > Pseudomonadati > Pseudomonadota > Betaproteobacteria > Burkholderiales > Burkholderiaceae > Caballeronia > Caballeronia sp. ATUFL_F2_KS9A. The sequence goes on from NZ_JALQEK010000033.1 coordinate 57,319, forward strand.
GGTGTCATATGCAAAGGACTCGATGGTTTCCACACTGATCCATGAGGCTAGTCACTTCAACGACACTATGGCGACCAAAGATTGGAGATACTTCATGAGAGAGTGCCTTCCGCTCGGCAAGACCAACCCAGAACAAGCCATCGAGAATGCAGACAGCATTGCCGGTTATGTCATCTACAGTATGTAAAGCAGTATCGAGTCTGCTTCTCGCCGCGTCGACAGGTGTGCTCGCCTGCGTTCCAAGCGAGAACTTCGACATCTACTTCAATCAGGACAGCGCGGAGGTCCCGACCGCGGAAGTGCTTCGGCTCGCAGGGTGGGTAGCAAAACAGCAGTTGGCGTATGCCCAACACGTCACGAAGGAGATAACGCAAATTAGCGGGCATGCAGAAACGACTGAGCGCGATCCGCAAAGGCTCGCCGAGGCGCGTTTAGTTGCGGGAAAGCGGTTGCTCACACAACTTGGCTTCGTTAGAGGAGAAGTCGAAACGGATACTCATATCTATGAACATTCTCGCCTGACCAACGGCAAGCGGGTCGAAGTCTCATTCCTTCCCGAGTGCCCCAACGTGTGTTGTCCGACAAGTTCGGGTCTTCCAAGGAACTAGGCAAAGTCGCGGTCCGCTGTGGCGCGTCTGCCGGCGCACGAGTACGCGCCGCCCGCTCACTTCTCGATGTTTGTCTTCTCGTCATGTGCAGCATTGTGTGCCGGCAATTGGATGTGAGCTTAGCAAGGACGCAGTAAATGCCGCCAACCCCGACGCACTGTCCCATAGGGCTCGCCGGCCGGCTCCCGCACAGGGGCAACGCCAATAGACCACTTAGAAAACGAGATCCGGCGAGAGCAAAAATAAAACCAAACCCTCAAGCCTTCCGAATAGCCTCAATCACCAACTGCGTGGCAGGACTAATCCGCCTGTTCTTCCTGAGAATCAACCCATAAGGCGCGAGACGCCCCCGCAACGGGGTGGGCAAAGAAGCGATGGTATCGAGCGCAGCATAATAATCCGCGACCGAGCTAGGCAACACAGCCAGCATGTCCGAATCCCGCAACAGCGACAACGTGGTCAGAATCGAAGAAGTCTCCACGGTACTCACCGGCGGCGCCACACGCGACTCACGAAACGTCTGGTCGATGATCTGCCGCATCGGACTCGGATGCGGCTGCACGATCCACGGATACTTCGCGAGATCGGCGAGCTTCGGCTTGCCCGCAATACCAACAGAAGGATGATCCGGCCGCGCAACGATCGCGAGCGCCTCTTCCGACAAGGTCTCGAACGTCAGATCCAGCGCTGAGAAGCCATAAGGAATGCGCCCGACGACAATATCCAACTGATCCTGCTGCAAGGCCTGCACGAGCACATCGCTCGTATCGATCTGCACGCTGATCTGCAAGCGCGGATGCGCTTCCTTCAACTCCACGATCACCTTCGTCAGCAAGTCAGGCGCAGGTGCCATCACCGCGCCGATCCGCACCTTGCCGATATCGCCCGCCTCGATCGCCGCGAGCTCATCGCGCAATTCATCGAGGTCCTCGAACACGACGCGCGCATAGCGCATCACCGCTTCGCCGTAGATCGTCGGCTCCATGCCTCGCGCATGACGCACGAACAGCGACGCGCCGATCGTGTCTTCCAGTTCCTTCAACGCCTTCGTCGCGGCAGGCTGCGTCATCGCGAGTTCGTCGGCGGCGCTTCTGAGCGATTCGGTTTCCGAAAGCGCCATCATCAATTGCAGATGACGTAAGCGCAGACGTTTGCGGATGGTCGAAGCGGGCGCGATCATGCGAGTGATAACTCCAGGAAATAGCCTGATTCAAATTATTCAATGGTCAGTTATCGCGGAGTTTCGCACACTAGCGCTACCCGAAACAGCCGCGCAAACCCTCGCATCATGCAGTGCGCGCGGCATCAATCGAACCACACGGAGACACCGAAGATGAAGATCAAGCATGTCCGCGCGCGCGTTTTCGAATGGAAAGGCAAGGTCGTTCCGCCGCAATCGCATTTCTGTACGAACGCCGTCGATATCCTCTACGAGCGCGGCGATGCAATGGGCTCGTTCCGCTTTCACGGCTGGCTCGTCGTCGAGATCGAATGCGACGACGGAACCGTCGGCATCGGCAATTGCGCGCTCGCGCCGCGCGTCGCGAAGCAGATCGTCGATGAATATCTCGCGCCTATCGCCATCGGCGAAGATCCGTTCGATCACGAATACATCTGGCAGAAGATGTATCGGCGCACGCTCGCCTGGGGCCGCAAGGGCATCGGCATGGCGGCGATCTCGGCGATGGATATCGCACTATGGGACATCATGGGCAAGGCCGTGAAGAAGCCCGTCTTCAAGCTGCTCGGCGGCCGAACGAAAGAGAAGATCTGGTGTTATGCATCGAAGCTCTATAACAACGACGATCGCGACGCGTTTCTCGCCGAAGCGCAAGGTTATCTCGATCAAGGTTTCACCGCGATGAAAATGCGCTTCGGCTATGGCCCCAAAGACGGTCCGAAAGGCATGGCGAAGAATCTCGAACAAGTGCGCCTGTTGCGCGAGCTTGCCGGCGATGACGTCGACATCATGCTCGAATGCTATATGGGCTGGACGCTGGAATACGCGCGCCGCATGTTGCCGCGCCTTGCCGAATTCAATCCGCGCTGGCTCGAAGAACCGGTGATCGGCGACGACGTCGAAGGCTATCAGGAACTCAAGAAGATGAACATCGTGCCGATCTCCGGCGGCGAGCACGAGTTCACGAGTTATGGCTTCAAGGATCTGCTCGAACGCCGGGCCGTCGATGTCATTCAATACGACACGAATCGCGTCGGCGGCATCACGGCGGCGCGCAAGATCAACGCCATGGCCGAAGCGTGGTCCGTGCCGGTCATTCCGCACGCGGGCCAGATGCACAACTATCACCTGACGATGTCGAGCACCGCGAGCCCGATGTCCGAGTTCTTCCCGGTGTTCGATGTCGAAGTCGGCAACGAGCTTTTCTATTACATCTTCGACGGCGAACCGCAGCCGGAGAACGGCTATCTGCAACTCTCCGATGAAACGCCGGGCCTCGGCATCACGCTGTCCGACAAGCATCTGAGCGACTTCAACATCATCGAATGACGATGCGACCTCGGGACCATGCAGCCCGAGGCGACAGGAGACGAACATGGAAAGCAGAATCGAAGCGCACACGGCGCACGACGCCGCCTCGTCCACACACGTGACGAGCGTGCGCTGGCGCATCTTCGGCGTGGTGTTCCTCATCACGCTGATCAATCTCGTCGACCGCATCTCGCTTTCCATCGCGATGCCCACCATCGCGAAGGAGTTCGCGCTCTCGCCCGCGATGCAAGGGCTCGTGCTGTCGAGCTTCTTCTGGTCATACGCGCTGTTGCAGATTCCGGGCGGCTGGCTCATCGACAAACTCGGCCCGCGCAAAGTAGTTGCAGGTGCAACTGTCTTGTGGGGTCTCTTCCAGACGCTGATGGGCGCAGCCACCGGCGGCATGTCGATGTTGCTATTGCGCGTGGGTCTCGGCGGCGCGGAGGCACCGCTCTTTCCCGCCGGCAGCAAGCTCAACGCGCTGTGGCTGTCGCGCAAGGAACGCGCGCGCGGCGCGGTGCTGATGGATGCCGGATCGCCGCTCGGCGCCGCGATTGGCGGTCTCGCGATCTCGAACCTGATCCTCATGTTCGGCTCGTGGCGCACCGCGTTCGTCGTCGCGGGGCTTGCGACCATCGCATGCGGATGGCTCGCATGGCGCTATCTGCGCGACGATCCCGCGAAACATCCCGGCGTCAATGGCGCGGAACTGGCGCATATCCACGACGGCGCGCCGCCCGCATCGAAGGCGATGCACGCAAGCCAGGACGATGCGCCGCTGCCGCTGCGCTCGACCATCGCGATGTGCGTCGGCCGCATGAGCTGGGCGATGATCTTCTTCGGCTTGCTCACGTGGGGCCCGAGCTATCTGACACAGGCGCGCGGTCTGAGCCTTTCGCAGATCGGCGCGGCGACCTTCTTCATCTTCCTCGCGGGCGCGCTCGGTTCGCTTTCCGGTGGCTTCCTGTGCGATGCCTTGTGCGGGATGAATCTGTCGCGCGGTAAAGTCGTGAAGACGATGATCGCGGTCTCGGGCATCGCAACGCTCGCCGTATTCGCCGCGCTCCCGACGATCACTTCGCCCGTCGTCGCGGTCGCCGTGCTGTGCGGCGCATCGTTCCTGCTGATGTGGGGCAGTCTCTACTGGAGCCTGCCTTCGCTGCTCGCAAGCCCGGGACGCGTGGGTCTGCTCGGTGCATGCATGAACTGCGCGGGCAGCGTCGGCGGCATTTCGATTCCGCTCATCACCGGCTTCATTCTTCAGTGCACCCGCTCTTTCGATGCGGTGCTGCACTTTTACGGCGCGTGCGCGCTGGTGTATATCTTCGGTTCGATCGCAATCGATCTGCGCCGCACGCGTTAATAACCGACAACGGACCATACAGACATGAAACCTCGCATCGCAGTGCTTCTCGGCGATCCCGCCGGCATCGGTCCCGAACTGATCGCGCGTCTCATCGCGAAGCCCGAGAATCGCGCGCGCGCCGATCTGCTCATCATCGGCGACAAGCGTGAACTCGATCAAGGCATGGAGATCGCGCAGCAACGCTTCGAGTATGGAGTCATCGACAACGAAGCGGCCGCCGCGCGCGATACCGGCGTGCCCTCGCTCATCGATTTCCGCCTGCCCGACGATGCGCCTTACGAGCGCGCCGTATCGACGGAACGCGGCGGCCGTTATAGCCTGGAAGCCTTCAAACAAGCGCTTGCGATGACGCGCGCAAACCGCACGCAAGCGATGCTGTTCGCGCCCGTCAACAAGACTTCGCTGCACATGGCCGGCATGGAAACGAACGACGAGATGGAATGGTTCGCGCGTCAGCTCGACTATAGCGGCGCGTTCTGCGAGTTCAACGTGCTCGACGAATTGTGGACCTCGCGCGTGACCTCGCATATCGCGCTGAAGGACGTGAGCGCGAAGCTCACGCCCGAGCGCATCGTCGGCGCGGTGCAACTGATTCACGATGGTCTGAAGCGCGCGGGCGTGGACAAGCCGCGCATCGCGGTGTGCGGCTTCAATCCGCATAACGGCGACAACGGCGCGTTCGGCCGCGAGGAAATCGACGTGATCGCGCCGGCCGTCGAAGAAGCGCGTGCGCGAGGCTATGACGCGCAAGGCCCCTTCCCCGCCGACACCATCTTCGTGCGCGCGCGCGATCAGAAGGTCTTCGATGGCGTGGTCACGATGTATCACGATCAAGGCCAGATAGCGATGAAACTCATGGGCTTCTGGCGCGGTGTCACGGTGCACGGCGGCCTGCCCGTTCCGATCACGACGCCCGCGCACGGCACCGCGTTCGATATCCACGGCCAGGGCCGCGCCGATGCCGGCGCCACGCAAAAGGCCTTCGACATCGCCGTGCGCATGGCGCAAGACCGCGTGAGCTGACGCCATGATGCAAGAACGCATCGAAGCATTGCGCGAACGCTTTCTGCAAAGCGGCGACGACGCCGATCTGCCCATCGTCGACGCGCATCATCACTTCTGGGACGTGTCGCGCAACTATCATCCGTGGCTGCGCGATCTGCCGCGCATCGCGTTTCGTTACGGCGATTACGCGTCGATCTGCAAGAACTTCCTGCCCGACGACTACTTCGCGCAGGCGGGCAATCATCGCATCGTGAAGACGGTGATGATGGAAGGCGAATGGGATCCGCGCGACGTGCTCGGCGAAGCGCGCTGGGCGACGGCGCTGCACGAACGCACCGGCTTGCCGAACGCGATGGCCGCGCAGATCTGGCTCGATCGCGACGATGTCGCCGATGTCATCGACGCCTATCGCGAGATGCCGCTCGTGCGCAGCGTGCGTCATAAACCGAAGACCGTGCCCCGCGCGGAACATCGCGCGGATTTCGCCGCGCCCGGCTCGATGCGTTGCGAACGCTGGCGGCGCGGTTATGCGTTGCTCGCGCAAAGTGGCCTGATGTTCGAACTGCAGGCGCCGTGGTGGCACTTCGAGGAAGCCGCAGAACTCGCGCGCGACTTTCCGCAGATGAAAATCATCGTGAACCATGCCGGCCTGCCCGCCGATCGTAGCGAGGAAGCGCTAACGGCTTGGCGCGCCGCGCTCGATGCGCTCGCGCGATCGCCGAACGTATGGCTCAAGATATCGGGGATCGGCGAACCTGGCGTAAGCTGGCGTGTCGAGCGCAACGGACGCATCGTGCGCAATGCGATCGAAAGCTTCGGCGTCGCGCGATGCCTCTTCGCGAGTAACTTTCCGGTCGATAGCCTCGTCGTCACGCTCGATGATCTTTTTACCGGCTTCAAGACGATCGTCGCAGCGCGCTCGCGCGAAGAACGTCTCGCGCTATTCTTCGACAACGCGTGCGCGCTGTACCGGATCTAGACCAACCAAAGGAGACTTACTTCAATGGCTGCACCTGTTTATCGCGGCGTCTTTCCCGTCGCTCCGACCATCTTCGACGATCAGGGCCGCCTCGATCTCGAAGGCCAGAAGCGCGCGATCGATTTCATGATCGATGCCGGCTCGCACGGCGTATGCATACTCGCGAACTTTTCCGAACAGTTCGCGCTATCCGATGCGGAACGCGACACCGTTCAGCGCACCGTGCTCGAACATGTGGCGGGCCGCGTGCCGGTGATCGTCACGACGACGCATTTCAGCTCGCGCATCTGTGCGGAGCGCAGCCGCGCCGCGCAGGACGCGGGCGCCGCAATGGTCATGATCATGCCGCCTTATCACGGCGCGACGATTCGCGTGGGCGAGCGCGGCATCCACGAGTTCTATCGCGAAGTATCGAACGCGATCGACATTCCGATCATGATTCAGGACGCGCCTGTCGCTGGCACGCTGCTCTCCGCGTCGTTTCTCGCGAAGCTCGCGCGCGACGTCGAGCATGTGTCGTACTTCAAGATCGAAACGGCGCAGGCTGCATCGAAGCTGCGCGAGCTGATCGAACTCGGCGGCGATGCGATCGTCGGTCCGTGGGACGGCGAAGAGGCGATCACGCTGATGCCCGACTTCGACGCGGGCGCGACCGGCGCCATGACCGGCGGCGGCTACCCCGACGGCATCCGCAAGATCGTCGATGCCTACTTCGCGGGCGATTCCGACAAAGCCGCCGAGCTGTATCAGCAATGGCTTCCGCTCATCAACTACGAGAACCGTCAGTGCGGTCTCGCGGCGTGCAAGACGCTGATGAAGGAAGGCGGCGTGATTCGCTCGGATGCAGTGCGTCACCCGCTCGCGCCGATGCATCCTGCCGTGCGCGAAGGCTTGCTGAAAGTCGCGCGCAAGCTCGATCCGCTCGTGCTGCGCTGGGGACATTGACTAGCGCCGACGCTTCTTCTTCGAATCGGCCTTGATTGTGGGAACGCCCACACGTTCCCGCAAATACTCCACGGTCCGCGCGCAACGCGCGGGCAGCGGCCATTCCGCGCGGCGGATGAGCCACAGCGTATCGATCACCGGCGCGCCGCATTCGACCACGCCGATCGCTTCTGGCTGGCCGAACGCGATGCGCGCATAACGCGGTATCACCGTGAAGCCGAGTCCGCGCGCGACGAACTCCAGTATGAGGCTGATCTGATTGCTGAAGCCTTGCCGGCGCAAGCTCGCGACGCCTGGATTGCCCGGGAAGCGGCGGCTCAGCAGACGGCTCGCGGTCATGTGCGCTTCCGGATAGTCGATGAAGCCGAGCCGTTCGAGATCGCTCCATTCGTGTACGTCTTCGTTCGCGGGCACGACGAGTTCGAGCGGCTCCTCGATGAACTTGCTCGCCGCGAGACGCGGATCGTCGGGCTTCAACGCGACGATGCCGAGGTCGTAGCGGCTCTCCAGCACGGCTTCGAGCACTTCCGAATCGGGCGCGAAGCGATGACGCATCTTCCATTCCGGACGCTGCTGCTGCAAATCGAGCAGCAGCGGAAACAGCACGAGCCCGATGCTGCCCGGCGTGATGAGGCCGATTTCGCCAGCTTCGTCTTCGCTATCCGACAGCCGGGAAGCGAGACGCTTGCCCGCCAGTTCCATCTCGTTGCAATAGTCGATCAACGCCCTGCCCGCCGGCGTGAGTTCGATGCCGCGCGGACGGCGAATCACGAGCAGGCCCAGTTCGTCTTCCAGATGACGAAGATGCTGGCTCACGGCGGCCTGCGTCAGATCGAGCCGCTCGGCGGCGCGCGTGAAGTTGCCGAGGTCGACGAGCGCGAGAAAGGTGCGCAGCCATTGCGGATTGAGCATCACGAAATTTTATCGAACCGATAATCTGCAGATAGTTTTCATTATGACACTGAACGGTTAATCTGAACGCCTTCATTGATACAGAGAACCACAGATGTCAGCACTCTTCACTCCTTTCAAACTGAAGGACGTCACGCTGCGCAACCGCATCGCCATTCCGCCAATGTGCCAGTACAGCGCCATCGACGGCTTCGTCAACGACTGGCACCTGAGCCATTACGCGAGCCTTGCGCGCGGCGGCGCGGGCCTCGTGATCGTCGAGGCGACGGGTGTATCGCCGGAAGGCCGCATCACGCCGGGATGCACGGGTCTTTGGGACGACGCGCACATCGAAGGCATGAAGAACATCGCGGCGGCGATCAAGGCGGCGGGCGCGGTGCCCGGCATCCAGATCGCGCATGCGGGCCGCAAGGCGAGCGCGAATCGTCCGTGGGAAGGCGACGATCACATCCCGTCCGACGATGCACGCGGCTGGGACACGCTCGCGCCATCGGCGGTCGCATTCGGCGGCGGGCTGCCGAAAGTGCCCAAGGCGATGACGCTCGACGACATCGCGCGCGTGAAGGCCGACTTCGCGGCGGCCGCACGTCGCGCACGCGAAGCGGGTTTCGAATGGCTGGAACTGCACTTCGCGCACGGCTATCTCGCCCAAAGCTTCTTCTCCGTCGATGCCAACCAGCGCGACGATCAATACGGCGGCGATCTCGCGGGACGCAGCCGCTTCATCGTCGAGACCTTCGACGCGGTGCGCGAAGTGTGGCCCGAGAACCTGCCGCTGACGGCGCGTTTCGGCGTCATCGAATACGACGGCCGCGATGAAGCCACGCTGAACGAATCCATCGAACTGACGAAGACGCTGCGTCGCAAAGGACTCGATCTGATGAGCGTGAGCGTCGGCTTCTCGACGCCCGATGCGCGCATTCCATGGGGACCGGCGTTCCTCGGCCCGATCGCGGAACGCGTGCGCCGAGAAGCGGAGATACCGGTTGCGTCGGCGTGGGGCTTCGATTCGCCGCCGAACGCGGAACACGCGGTCGAATCCGGTCAACTCGATCTCGTGATGATCGGCCGCGCGCATCTGTCGAATCCGCATTGGCCGTATCAGGCAGCCAAGCAGTTGAAGGTCGAGAAGCCGTCGTGGGCATTGCCCGCGCCTTATGCGCATTGGCTCGAACGTTACGCCGTCGCTGAATGACGTCGTGAAATGAAAAAAGCGCGCAATGGTTGCGCGCTTTTTTTAGTTGACCGGCTCCATGCCGTGTTTGATTTTGGTCGCGTCGGTATCGCTCGAACCGAGAAACGCCAGGAACGCGCGAGCATCTTTCGATGCGCTTGCGTTCGCACCGATCGCACCTTCGAATACCGTCAGCGTTTGAATCGCCGGCGGCAACATACCGAGCACGTCGATGCCTTCGACGCCGATCATCTCGCTCAACTGCTGGAAGCCGAGTTCGACTTCGCCACGCGCGATGAGCGCGCCGACAGCGACACCCGGCGGCGCCTGCACGATGCGCGATGCGATGCGTTGAGCGATGCCCCAACGCTCGAACAGACGCGTCAGATAGACGCCGCTCGGCCCCGTCGAATAACCGATGGTGCGCGCCGCGAGCACGGCTTCACGCACGGCGGCTTCATCGTCGATGGCAGGACGCCGCGCGCCCGCTTTCACCGCGATCGCAACGCCCGAACGCGCGATCCGCACGCGACTCGCTGCATCGACGTGTCCTGATGCCGCGAGCCGATCGATCGCATCCGAAGCGAGCACGACAATATCGAACGCTTCGCCCGCTTCGATACGCCTGACCGCCGCGACGCCGCCCACCGATACGATCGCAACGCGCTGGCCCGACTGCGCTTCATACGCGCAAGCGAGATCGTTCAGCACTTGGCGCGTGGCCATCGAAGAGATACCGGTGATGCTCATGCGCGTCAGTCGATATAGCGCAGGCCCGCTTTTTCCAGCGGTTCGCGCATCTTGTACATGTCGAGACCGAGCACGCCGCTTGCGAGCTTCGCGCGTTTTTCTTCCTCGAGCGCCTCGCGCGCAGTGGCTTTATCGAGCACCTGTTGCGCCGATGCGGACGGCACGACCACGACGCCATCGTCATCCGCGACGATCACATCGCCCGGCGTGACCCATGCGCCCGCGCACACGACCGGAATGTTCACCGAGCCGAGCGTCGCCTTCACCGTGCCCTTCGAGGAAATCGCGCGGCTCCATACGGGGAAGTTCATCTCCGTCAGCACGCGCACATCGCGCACGCCGCCGTCGATGATGAGCGCACGCGCGCCGCGCGCCTTGAAGCTCGTCGCGAGCAGATCGCCGAAGAAGCCGTCGGTATTGTCCGTCGTGCATGCGGCCACGACGATATCGCCAGGCTGAATCTGCTCGGCCGCGACGTGCATCATCCAGTTGTCGCCCGGTTGCAGCAACACGGTCACGGCCGTGCCGCTCACTTGCGCGCCCGCATAGATCGGCCGCATGTAGGTCTTCATCAGGCCGACACGGCCCATCGCTTCGTGCACGGTCGCCGAGCCGAGTGCGCCGAGCCTGGCGGCCGCATCCGCATTCGCGCGATTGATGTTGCGATACACCACACCCAGTTCGTACATATCAACGTCCCTTTGCTTTGAGCGCCGCATCGAGGCGCGGATACACGCGGCGCGCGTTGCCTTCGTAAATCTTGTAGCGCGCTTCCGGCTCGATCTGCGCGGCTTCGACGTAGCGCTTCGTATCGTCGAAATAGTGTCCCGTTTCAGGATCGATGCCGCGCACCGCGCCGATCATTTCGCTTGCAAACAAAATGTTGTCGACGGGAATCACGCGCGTCAGCAGATCGATGCCCGGCTGATGATAGACGCAGGTATCGAAGAACACGTTGTTGAGCAAATGATCCTTCAACAAAGGCTTTTTCAGCTCCTGCGCGAGTCCGCGGAAACGCCCCCAGTGATACGGCACCGCGCCGCCGCCATGCGGAATCACGAACTTGAGCGTCGGAAAATCGCGGAACAGATCGGACGTGAGGCACTGCATGAACGCGGTCGTATCGGCGTTCAGGTAATGCGCGCCCGTCGTGTGAAAGCACGCGTTGCAGCTCGTGCTCACATGAATCATCGCAGGGATGTCGTACTCGACCATCTTCTCGTAGATCGGATACCACGAGCGATCCGAAAGCGGCGGGCTCGTCCAGTGCCCGCCCGACGGATCCGGATTCAGGTTGATCGCGACATTGCCGTATTGCTCGACGCACTTCACGAGCTCGGGAATGCACGTCGATACGTCGACGCCCGGGCTCTGCGGCAACATCGCCGCCGGAATAAAGCTATCGGGAAACAGTTCGCTCACGCGATAGCACAGCTCGTTGCAGATCGCGGCCCAAGTGCTCGACACTTCGAAGTCGCCGATGTGATGCGCCATGAAACTCGCGCGCGGACTGAACACGGTGAGATCGAGGCCGCGTTCGCGCATCAGGCGCAATTGATTGCTTTCGATCGATTCGCGCAGTTCGTCGTCGCTGATATGCAACTCCGAAGCAGCCGGCATCTCCGATGGATTACTGATGCCGGCGATCTGCCGGTTGCGCCACGCTTCGAGCGCTTTTGGCGCGGTCGTGTAGTGGCCGTGAATGTCGATGATCATCCCTTACTCCAGGTACTAGTGTGCTGCAGTCGTTTGTGCGTGTGCTTCGTCGGCACGCGTGCGTTGTGCGACGAGAATCGATATTGCCGCGAGCGTCGCGGGCACGGCGAGCATCGCGAGGATCGCGCCGAACTCCCAACCGAGGCCGAGCAACGCGCCGCCGAATGCGGAACCGAAGATGCTGCCGAAGCGGCCCATGCCGAGCATCCAGCTCACGCCGGTTGCACGCGCGACGGTCGGATAACGTCCCGGCGCGAAGGCGTTGAGACCGGTTTGCGCGCCGCTCATGCAAAAGCCCGCTGCGAACACGAGCACCGCGAGCGACGACGACAGCGCGCCGATCCACGCCAGTCCGAGCACGCACACCGCGCCGCCGAGATACGCCGCGCTGATCACGGGCGCCGGACGCGCCTTGTCCATGATCCATCCGACGATGATCGCGCCGATCGTGCCGCCGATCTGGAACATCGCCGTGACGTTCGCCGCTGAGGAGACGGTGAGGCCCGCGTCCTTCATGAGCGTCGGCAGCCAGCCGGTCAGCAGGTAGATCACGAGCAGGCCCATGAAATACGTGACCCACAGCGCTGCCGTCATCAAACCGTAGCCGTGCGAGAACAACACGCCGATCGGCTTCTTCGTCGGCAGCGGAGGCTCGTTCGATACGAACGTTTCGCTACCATCGAAACGCGCGCCGCACACGCGGCCGAGCACCTTGCCGATGCGTTGCGAGGTCGCGCCGCGCACCGCGAGCAGACGCGCGGATTCAGGCAGCAGCCAGATTTGCAGCGGGATCAGCAAGAGCGGCAGCGCGCCGCCGAAGATCAGCACCGAGCGCCAGCCGTGCACCGGAATCAGCCAGCCCGCGACGAAGCCGATCAGCGCGGAGCCGAGATTGAAGCCCGTGAACATGATCGTGATGAGCAGCGCGCGCTTGCGTTGCGGCGCGTATTCGGAGAGCAGCGTCGTCGTGTTGGGCATCGCCGCGCCGAGACCGATGCCGGTCAGTACGCGCAAAAGCGCCATGCTGGAAGGCGAATTCGTGAACGCGGTCGCGATCGTGAAGACGCCGAAGAGGAATACCGAGGTAATCAGAACCCACTTGCGCCCGATGCGATCCGATGCCGGTCCCGCCGCCAGTGCGCCGATCACGAGACCGATGGGCGCCGCGCTCATCACGAGGCCGAACGCGGGCCGCGAGATATGCCAGTCCGCGATGATCGATGGCGCGACGAAGCCCATGATCGCCACGTCCATGCCGTCGGCCGTCACGATGAGAAAGCACAGCGCCACCAGCAGCCACTGGTAGGCGGAAATCGGGCGTTCGTCGATGAAGCCCTTGATGTCGATGGTTTTACCGCTAGTCATGTTTGTCTCCTGTCCCCTGTTGGCCGGAGTCGGTGCTTCTGCGCTTACTCCGGTCCCATGCAACGCGTTCGTGTTTAGCTTCTGGCCTTTTCCGCTTTGTCCCAGTCGAGCTTCTCCGAGCCTTTGCCCGCGACCGAATACAACGCGCCCGGTGCGTTGCGCGTCCTTTGAAACGCTTCGAGCGTTTCGCCGCGCATCGCGGCGTAGATATGCAGATTCGATATGCCCGTCACCGCGCCGAGCTTTTCGAGCATGAAGAAGATCACGCCGTAATGAAGCAGGCCGCGCCAATCGCGCCGGCGAATGAGATCGCGTTCCTGCTCGGAAAGGCCCGCTGCTTCGAAGCTCGCTTCTTCATCGGCCTTGAATGCCTCGCGATGCGCGGGCTCGACCATGCGATGCAGATAATCGTTGATGCGATACGCGCGCACCGCCGTTTCAATCGAGAACGGATACGTGCCTTCGAGCTTCTCGACATCGGTGAGCTGAACGGCCATCTTCTGACGATGACGCTCGACGATCGCGGGCTTGGTCTCGCTGTCCTCGCCTTCGTAGATCGCGGTGGCGATGCCTGCCATCGACGGAAGGTAATAGCTGCGATGCTTGCACACGACGTTCGACGAAAGCGCACCGCGCATCGTCAGCCACATGATGACTTCGGCGCCTTCGTAGCCGCCGAGCGCCGCATATTCCGCGATGGTCATGTTCGCGAGCTGCTCGGGATCGCGCTCGAAGAGATCGAGGAAGCGCGCGTCCCATTCCGTGTTGTTGAAGCCCGAGCGCTCGCCGTGAACCTGATGCGAAAGACCGCCCGTCGCGAGAATCGCGACCTTGATGTCTTCCGGATAACTTTCGATCGCGCGGCGCAGCGCCTGGCCGAGCTTGTAGAAGCGGCGCGCGCTCGGCACGGGCAATTGCAGCACGCCCATCTGCAGCGGCACGAGCTTGACCGGCCATTCGGGCTTGTGCGGACACAGCATCGAAAGCGGCGAGAAGCAGCCGTGATCGAGCGCCTTGTTCTGGAAGAACGACATGTCGAATTCATCGGTCATCAGCGAAGTGCCGATGTGCGCGGCGAGTGCGGGATGACCTTTGATCGGCGGCAGATCGCGCGCGCCGCCGCCTTCGTCCGCGACGCGCCATTCGGGACCGACGCCCAGCGCGAAGGCCGAATAGTGATCGAAAAAGAACGACGTGACGTGGTCGTTGTAGATCGTGACGATGACGTCGGGCTGCTTTTCCGCGAGCCAGTTCGCGAGCGGCGCGAAGTTCTCGAAGATCGGCGCCCAGACGGGATCGTCGCGCTTGTTCTTGTCGAACGCGAAACCGATGGTCGGCGTGTGCGAGGCGGCGATGCCTCCGATGATCCGTGCCATGTGCGCTACTCCTTCAGAATGCGTGGCCGAGCGGGCTTGCTTTAGGGAAACTGAAGCCGAAGGGTAGCGAGGAAGGAGGCAGGCCGGGTACTACGCGTAAACCAGAACTTTGCCTTTACGCATGGGGTTTTATAGGCGCGGAAGGCCGCTGGGACGCGGCGCGCGGCGAAGCGCGCAAGGGCCGCGTCGCCGATACGCCGATAAACAAAACTGATGGCTCGTGAAAGAGGACGCAATTCCGGCCGAGCGACCGGACGATTGCAAACGTTCCGGCGAATCTACATTCCCCACCTGAGCGATGGCGTATGCACGGGGCTGTCCCAATGCCGCTTCATTTCATCGTCCAGCACGCACAAGGTGATCGACGCACCGGCCATTTCCAGCGACGTCGTGAGCGATCCGACCTGTACGCGCGTGACCGCGAGACCGCGCTGGTGCAGCCACGAGCGCGTGGAATTGAACAGCAGATACAGTTCGCCGAGCGGCGTGCCGCCCAGCCCATTGATCAAGACCAGCAGCTCCGAGCCGTTCCCCGGTTTCAGATCGGCGACGATCGCCGTCAGCAGCTCTGCCGCGATCGCGTCGGCGGCGGCAAAGCGCGTTCGCCGCCGCCCTGGCTCGCCATGAATGCCGACGCCGACCTCCATTTCATCGTCGCCGATCTTGAACGTCAGCGTGCCCGCTGCGGGCACGGTGCAACTCGAAAACGCGACGCCCATCGACGCCGTATGCTTGTTGATCCGGTCGCCGAACGCCTTGCATTGTTCGAGATCCGCGCCGCTCTCGGCGAGACTGCCCACCAGCTTCTCGACGATCACCGCACCCGCCACGCCCCGCCGGCCCGTCGTATAACTGGAGTTTTCGACCGCGACATCGTCGTTGATCAGCACCATCGCATTCGCCAACTCCGACATTTCGGATGCCATTTCGAAGTTCATCAGATCGCCGGAATAGTTCTTCACGATGAAGAGCGTGCCCGCGCCCGTATCGACGGCCTTGGCGGCTGCCATCATCTGATCGGGCGTCGGCGAAGTAAACACCTGGCCAGGGCACGCGGCGTCCAGCATTCCGTACCCGACGAAGCCGCTATGCAAGGGCTCGTGTCCCGATCCGCCGCCCGAGACCAGCGCGACCTTGCCCGGCTTCAACGTCTTGCGCCGCACGAACACAGGTTCGTGATTGAGCACGACGAGATCGTCATGCGCGGCGGCGAATCCGGCAAGGCTCTCAGTCAGAAAGTCGTCGACATGGTTGATGAACTTTTTCATGGCCTGCGCTCCTTTCACTCTCTGTATTGCGCGAGCCGCGCGCATACCGCACCGATCATCAACTGGCTCGACCGTGCGCCGGGATCGATGTGCCCGCGCGCGCGCTCGCCGAGAAACGACGCGCGCCCCTTGGTCGCGAGCATGTCGCGCGTCGCGAGCATGCCTTCTTCAGCCGTCCGCGGCAGCGCATCGAGCACGGCTTCGCGCGGCGCACTGCGCTCGGCCAGTTCCATGAAGCGCGACGCGACAGGGATAAGCACGTCCATCATCGTCTTGCTGCCGGTGCCGGCCTTGCCGCGCTGGGCAACGGCATCGACGCCCGCGGCGAAGATCCGCGCCGCGTCCGCCACATTCAGGGTATCCGCGTTCTGCGCCGCCTTCGCCATGCCATGCAGCAACGAAAAGAACAGCGGCCCCGACGAACCGCCCACCGTCGACAGCAATTTGGAGGCGGCCTGGTCCAGCGCGGGCGCAAACGCCTCGGCCTCGATAGCGGCGCGCATCGCAAACAGCGCATCCATGCCCCGCAACAGGTTGAAGATATGATCGCCGTCGCCAATCTGCTGATCGAGCGCGGCGATCTCGTCCGTATGTTCCTTGAGCGTCGCGTGCGCGGCTTCAATGCACGCCATGACCGTTTTCCCGTTCATGCCGGAATCCTCCTGCCGTCGGAGCGGAAATAGAGAAGACTGCGCAGAGGTAGCGACACGCCGACTGTCTGCCCCGGCGTGAAATTGCGCTCGGTCATGGTTGTCGCGACGATGGCGGTGCCGTCGCGCTCCATGATCAGCAGATGCCGCAGCGGAGAATATTCGAGCACGCGAAGATTGAGCACGTCGCGCGTATCGTGCGCGTGCAGCACGATGTCTTCAGGACGGATCGCGACCGTCGAGGTGCCTGCGGGCATCGTGGCAGGATCGAACAACACGGGCGGCAGCAAGTTGATGGGCGGTGAGCCGAGACGTTGCGCGGCGCCTAGCGAAGCCGGATTGCCATATACGTCGCGCGGCGCGCCCACCTGCACGATGCGCCCGTGTTCGAGAATGCCGATGCGGTCCGCGAGCGTGGTCGCTTCGACCTGATCGTGCGTCACGTAGATGATCGTGGCGCCGATCGTGCGATGCAGCCGCTTCAGTTCTATCCGCAGTTCCTCGCGCAACTTAGCGTCGAGCGACGACAGCGGCTCGTCCATCAGAAACACCTTGGGCTGACGCACGAGCGCGCGTCCGATGGCCACGCGCTGCATCTCGCCGCCCGACAGACGCGTCGCCAGATTGCCGAGCTTCGACTCGATATGCAACATCTGCGCGACCGACTGCACGCGCGCGGTGACTTCCGCCTCGCTCACGCGCCGCCGCGGGGAGCGCAGCGGAAACGCCAGGTTGCCGAACACCGTCAGATGCGGATACAGCGAATACTGCTGAAAGATGAAGGCGACGTCGCGGTCCGCCGGATGCATGTCCGTCGCGGCGGCGCCGTCGATGAATATCTCGCCATCGTCGGGCCGCTCGAGACCTGCGATGAGCCGCAACGTAGTGGTCTTGCCCGCGCCGCTCGGACCGAGCAACACGACGAACTCGCCCTCCTTCACGTCGAGCGACACATCATCCACCGCGACGATATCGCCGAATCGCTTCGTCACGCCATGCAAGCGAATTTCAGACATAAGCGCCTCCGTTGCCGCTTCCGTTGACGGCCATCTGCCGCGCGGCGCCGGGCAGCAGCTTGCCGCTCGATGCGTCGTAGAGGAGCGTGCGCTCCTTGGCGAACGACATCCCGACCTGCGACCCCGCCACCAGTCCTTCGTCCTTGCCGACCCGCACGCGCATCACACCCAGTGCCGTTTCGACGACGAGAATCTGATGCGAGCCGAGATATTCATCCGCGATCACGCGTCCACGCAACGCACCGCGCTCGTCGATCACGACATGCTCTGGCCGCACGCCGAGCAGCGCTTTCGCCGCGGACGTAGCCGTGCGCGGCACGGACACGGCGACGCCGGATAGCGAGACCGATTCCGCGCCCGCTTCGACGCCGCCATCCACCGCCAGGAAATTCATCGGCGGGCTGCCGATGAAGCTGCCGACAAACACGGTCGCTGGAAAGTGATAGACCTCATGCGGCGACGCCGATTGCAGCACCTCGCCGCCGCTCATCACGACGATGTCGTCGGCCATCGCCATCGCTTCGCGCTGGTCGTGCGTCACGTAGACCGTCGTCGCGTTGAGCGCGTTATGCAGCTTGCGCAACTCGAGGCACATCAGTTCGCGGAAATCCGCATCGAGCGTGCCGAGCGGCTCGTCCATCAGAAAAGCCTTCGGGTGCCGGACGATCGCGCGGCCCAGGGCGACGCGTTGCCGATCGCCGCCCGACAGCCCGCCCGTCTTTCGGTCGAGCAGGCTTTCGATGCGAAGCATATGCGCGGCCGCATCGACGCGCGCGGCAATCTCGCGGCGCGCAATACCCTCGTTCTTCAGCGGAAAAGCGATGTTGTTACGTACCGTCATATGCGGATACAGCGCGAACATCTGGAACACGAATGCAATATCGCGCTGACGCGCACGCAGCCCCGTGACATCTTCGCCGTCGATCAGAATCTGGCCCGAAGTCGGCAGTTCGAGCCCGGCGATCATGCGCAACGTCGTCGTCTTGCCGCAACCGGAGGGTCCGAGCAGCACCACGAAGCGGCCGTTGCTCACGGTGAGATTCGTATCGTGTACGGCAGTGAAGTCACCGAAGCGCTTATGAAGGTTGGATAGAACGATCGTCGACATGGCTCACTCCGGGAAGTGACTCGTCACGACGAATGCCAGCGCACCCGCCAGAATCACAGGGAACGACCAGGTATAGAGATCGACCGTGAACGGCTGGACGAGCATCGCAATGCCGAGGCCGATCAGCACGGTCGATGCGCCCTCGCCGTAGCGCCTGCGGAACAGACGGCGGCGCGGCATGACGGGCTGGGCTTTCATTTGCGTACCGCTCCGAAGGTGATCCCGCGCAACAGATGCTTGCGCAGCACAACGGTGAAGATCAGGATGGGCAGCACGAACAGCGTCGTCGCGGCCGCGACCGCTGGCCAGTCCTGCCCGCCCTCGCCGATGATGAACGGAATGAACGGCGGCATCGTCTGCGCGTCGCCGCTCGTCAGCAGCAATGCGAACGCGTACTCGTTCCACGCAAAGATCAGACAGAAGATCGCCGTCGCAGCAATGCCGGTGATCGCCTGCGGCAGCACGACCTTCACGAAGGCCTGCAACCGCGTGTATCCGTCGACAAGCGCCGCTTCCTCATATTCGCGAGGGATTTCGTCGATGAATCCTTTGAGCAGCCACACCGCCAGCGACACGTTCACGGCCGTATAGAGCACGATCATGCCGAGGTAGCTGTCGGCGAGGCCGAGCGTGCGATACATGAGATAGATGGGAATCGCCACCGCGATGGGCGGCATCATTCGCGTGGACAGTATGAAGAACAGCAGATCGTCGGCGAGCGGCACCTTGAAGCGCGAAAACGCATAGGCGGCCAACGTGCCGAGAAACACCGCAAGAAAGGTCGAGCCGAACCCGATCACGAGCGAATTGACGAAGCGCGGCAGGACCTTCGACGGCCCTGCAATCACCATGTTGCGCTTTCGGACATCGCGGTCGTACCAGGTCTCTGCGGGCGGCAAACTCGCGATGAACTCCGGCGTCTGCCGCGAGCGGATCGTGAAAAGATTCACGTAACCTTCCATCGACGGATGAAACACGACGACGGGCGGATACGCGATCGCATCCTCCTGCGTCTTGAAGCTCGTCATGATGATCCAGACGATCGGCAGCGTCGCGATGAGCGCATACGCGATCACGACGACTGCGGCAAACGTCTTGCTGCGCGGCGATGCAGCCACCACCGACTGTTGAAGGGCGAGGTCTGTCATCGCTGTTTCACCCGGTTGAGCGCCTTCACATAGATGTTCGCCGCACCGAACACGACAACGAACAGAATGATCGCGAGCGCGGACGAATAACCCGTCCTCCACTTCTCGAAGGCTGCGCGCTTGAGCGTGATCGACACGGTTTCCGTTACGGAGCCCGGCCCGCCCGATGTCAGCAGATTCACCATGTCGAACATCTTGAAGTTCTCGATCCCGCGAAAAAGGATCGCGAGCATCAGGAACGGCAGCGTCATCGGCAGTGTGATCGACCAGAACTGACGCCATGGCGAAGCGCGATCGACTTCGGCCGCTTCATAGATGTAGTCCGGAATCGAACGCAATCCCGCCAGGCAGATCAGCATCACGTAGGGCGTCCACATCCATGCATCGACCATGACGATCGTCCACGGTGCGAGCGGCACATCGCCGATCATCTGGAACGAGTTCGGCGGAATGCCCGTGAAAAAGCCGACGATGTCGTTGAAAAGACCCGTCTGCGGTTGCAGCAAAAAGGTCCAAAAGTTGCCGACGACAGCGGGCGAAAGCATCATCGGCAGCAGAATCAGCGTGGTCCAGAAACTATGGCCGCGAAACTGCCGGTTGATCAGCAGTGCGAGCCCGAAGCCGAGCAGCACTTCGAGTCCGACCGACCAGAAAACGAAGCGCGCCGTCACCTGCATCGCGTACCAGATGTCTTCGTCGGTGAGTATGTCCGTGTAATTGTCGATGCCGACATTGCGCGCGGGCACGCTCGGCATATTCGACTTGAAGTTCGTGAATGAGAGCCGCAATGCCCAGATCAACGGAAAGATGTTGATGGCGAGCAGCAGCACGATAGTCGGAAGAATGAACAGCCACGCGATGGTTCGGTCAGACAGTCCGCGCAAGCGCGCGGCCGCGCGCGTCTGCGCTTTGGTCTGCAACCCTTCCGGAGGAAAAGGCTTGTTTGCCAACATGCCTGACTCCTTGTTGTCGCGGACCGGCGAGATCGATCGGCTCGCCGGCCCGCGCGTTCATGTGCGGTAACGCTAGTTCTTCCCTTCCGCCTTGAATACTTTGTTCCAGTCCTTGACGAGCAGATCGAGCGCTTCTTTCGCCGTGCCCTTATCCGCAACCACATAGTCGTGCACGCGCTTTTGCATGTCGAGCAACAACTCGGCATAAGTAGGCTCGGCCCAGAAGTCTTTCACTATCGACATCGACTTCAGGAATGCAGGCGCAAATGGCGCGCTCTTCGGAAAGTCCGGCGCGTCCACCACCGACTTCGCCGCGGAGTAGCCGCCGAGTTGCCACCACTTCTTCTGCACATCGGCTTGTGCGAACCACTTGATGTATTCGAGCGCGTCGGCCTTGTGATCCGAGTACGACACGACGGATATGCCTTGACCGCCAAGCTGCGTGAACTGTTTCGTTTCCTTCGGATTGACGAAGAAGCCGATCTTGTCGCCGCCGACATTCGGATCCTTGTACAGGCCGGGGAAGAAGGCGAACCAGTTCATCTGCATCGCGACCTGCCCCGACTTGAACGCATCGAGCCCTTCCTGCATGTAGGCGTTCGTCATGCCGGGCGCCGTGCAGCACTTGTAAAGCGCCTTATAGAATTCGAGTCCCTTTATCGCGCCTGGCGAATTCACGAAGCCCTCCAGGTGATACGGCTTCTTCGGGTCCTGGTATTCGAAGCCGAAGTTATAGAGCATGTTGGTCACGCCCATTGTGATCCCTTCCGAGCCGCGCTCCGTGAAGATATACACGCCATACACGGTTTTGCCGTCGATCTTTCGTCCCTGAAAGAACTCGGCTGTCTGCTTGAGTTCGTCCATTGTCGTGGGCGGCTCGAGTTCGCGCTTGTACTTTTGCTTGAACTCCGCGCGCAGTTCGGGCCGCGCAAACCAGTCTTTGCGGTAGGTCCAGCCCACGGCGTCCGCCATCGCGGGCAGCGCCCAGTAATTCGGCGTGTTCTTCGGCCACTCTGCGTAGCCGACGACGGTCGCCGGCACGAAGTCGTCCATCGAGATTTTGTTCTTGTCGAAGAAATCATTGAGCTTGACGTAGTGTCCATTGACCGCGGCACCGCCAATCCACTGACTATCTCCGATGATGAGATCGCACAGCTTTCCATGCGAATTCAGTTCGTTGAGGAAGCGGTCCGCATAACTCGTCCACGGCACGAACTCGAACTTCATTGCAATGCCGGTTTTCGCCGTGAAGTCTTTCGATAATTCGACGAGCGCATTGGCGGGGTCCCATGCGGCCCAACATAGCGTCAACTGCTTGCCCTGCGCATGCGCCGCCGATCCGAAGCTCAGTCCCAGCGACGCGACGAGCGCCGCTAATACCCTTGATGACGTAAGACGTAACATGTGTCTTCTCCTTGTCTCTGTCGGGTCTCAAACTGATGACAGACAGCGCCCATGCGCCGGACGCTGCATATGAGCTCTGGCGGACCGAAGCGAACTGTCCGCGTGTCGCGAGCTTCAGGCATGCGCATTCTCACGAAGATAGATACGGGTTTCGGGCGTCGGGATGGAAGGCACGCCGCGCACGTCGTTCAGGAAGTTGAGAGCGGCGAGACCGGCCCAATGCACGATGCCGCGCACGTCCTGATCGAGGATCACGTCGATCGCCCGCTCCGACAGCAGCGCCCGCGTATCGGCCGTGCACTCGTGGCCGATCAGTACGACGCGCGCCTTGTCGCCCGATTCCTGCAGCGTCGACGCGATGCCGGAAATGCCGCCGCACGTCACATACACGCCGACCAGATCCGGATGTCCCGCCGTCAGTCCTTGCACGGCGAGTCCGGCGCTGTCGTCGTCTTCGGCGAAATCGGGCTCCGTGAGCCAGCGCAGGTTGCGAAAGTCCTCTTCGAGCACCTGGGAAAAACCCGTCCGACGCTCGAGCTGATCGTGCAGACGCGACGACGCCGACAGCACGGCGACCGTGCCGATGCGCGAACCGACGAAGCGGCCCATCAGCAGACCCGCCGTTCGTCCGGCCATGCGGTTATCGACACCCACGTACGTGGCGCGCGCACTCGACGGCAAATCTGAAAAGACCGTAACGACGGGCACGTTGGCATCCATCATGTCCTGAATCATCCGCTCGACCCATGGGTAATCGAGCGGCACGAGCACGAGCGCGTCGTAGTCGATCAATTGCTGTGCGAGTGAGGTCGCGTCGCGCTGGCTGGACAGGTCGCAACGGTAAAACGACGAGACAAGACGATGCTCGCGAAAGAAGCTGGCGGACAGCGCGATATCGCGTTCGACTTGATCGAGAAAGCGGGAATTGATTTGCGGTAAGACGAAGGCGACCCGGAACGATGTGGTTTTCGCAGGCCTGCCGCGGCTTGCGCGTTCGTCGCGCAGCGTGGCCAACGCGAGATGTACACGTTCGGCCGTTTCGGGGCGCACGCCCTGGTCTTCGCGCAGCACACGATCGACCGTTGCCACGCTCACCCCGGCGCGGCGCGCAATCATCATACGTGTAGCTGGCATGGGTCTCCTCCGGTGCCAGGCGAAGAATCGTTTTATGAACTCAAGATAGTTTTCTGCGCGGAGAATGCAAGCTTTTTTCACGCGTTAAATGCATCATTTGCCAGCATGCACCGTTGGATTTTTTCTCTATGTGCTTAATGTCGGCGCTTGTCTCGGCGTTGGATTCGCATTTGTGTGCCGATCAGAACGGATCTGTCATTAGTCATCCTTATACCGTCAAGAAAAGGGTGAACCGATGGCTGCCCCCCTCCGCTACAAAGGCCGCCGAGCGACACAACTCCGATTGACTTCCATTATCGAACTGGACCCGATGAGGGCGAGGGTCCGGTCGATTTCCTCTTTGATCATCGCGATGACATCGGACACACCGGCCTCGCCTTTCGCGGAGAGCCCGTACAAAGTGGCGCGCCCAAGCATCACGGCCGTCGCGCCCAATGCGACCGCCTTCACCACATCGGCCCCTCTTCGGATACCACTGTCCAGAATGAGATCGGTGGTCGGCGTCGCATCGGAGATGCCCGGCAATGCGTCGATCGGCGCAGGAAGATCCGCGAGCTGTCGTCCGCCATGATTCGAGACTATGACACCGTCGGCGCCGATTTCCACGCATCGCGCGGCATCTTCAGCCGTCACGACGCCCTTGACGAGCAGCTTTCCGGGCCAGTCGTCGCGCAAGCGACGGAGGTCGTCCCAGCTAAAGCTCGCGTCCATTTCCCGCCGCAGCACCGCAGCCTGGGAGGCGGTATCAGAGGCGTCATCCGTCGCGAAGTTCTTCAACTGCGGCATACCATTCGTCAGGTAGGACCACAGCCAGCGGGGATGCGAAATGCCATCGAGAGCGCCTCGTGGAGTGACTTTGAATGGCATAGCAAACCCGTTTCGCAGATCGCGCTGCCGGAATCCATTTACCGCGACGTCCGTGGTCAGGATCAACGTCGAATAACGAGCCTCTCGCGCTCTCGTGACCAAGCTCTTCGCCACATTCCGGTGTACTACGTATAACTGGAACCACAAGTCTCCGTCCGCTCCCCTTGATACCTCCTCGATCGACATGTTCGACGCGGTAGAGAGTGCGAACGGGATTCCAGCCTTGCTTGCAGCGCGTGCAAGCGCAAGATCTCCGTCGGGCCAGAACGCACTATTCAGACCTGTCGGCGCGATCACGAGCGGCGACGAAATTTGTCTCCCCAGAAGGTCGGTAGACTGCACACGCTCGCTCACATCGACAAGACGCCGGGGACGCAATTCCCACTTGTCAAAGGCGGCACGATTGTGCGTCAGGCCGGACTCGTCGTCGGCCCCGCCTTCGAGATAGTCGAATACCATCCTCGGCAACCGACGCCGAGCCGCGGAACGATAGTCACCGACGGAGAAGATATGGGGAAACGCTCTTGCCATGATTGTGTCTTGCTTGACCGAACTGGAAACGTGGGGAAGAAAGCAATTTCTTGGCGTGTGTCACGGGCCGTCGAGCGACGACAGAGGAAGACCAACCGCAGTTGCGACTGGCAGACGGAGCGAGAATGCGCCGCTCATGCCAGTCGCCGACCTCGCGCTACTCAGTGACGACTTGCGTGACCAGCCGCTTCTGACGAAGCGCCGGAATATGGTTTCTGACCTGCGACAGCGAGATCAGTACCAACAGCATGGCGACCCCGAGCATCGCGAGATAAAGGGACGCTCCGCCCACGGTGATGACGACGGCGCCAGCGAATGCGCTGAGGATCGCACCGAGTCGTCCAAACGCGAGCGCCGAAGCGAGGCCGGTTGCTCTCACGCGAGTCGGATAGACATACGCACACAAGGCGTACATCGTCGACTGAACTGCATTGACGAAGAGACCGTGGACGCCCAGACCGATAACCAAGAGGCTCGTGTGACTTGCCACATCAACGCCTCGCAGGGAAAAGGCGCTCGCACATCCTCCGGCGCAGCACACCAGGAGCGGCCAACGCGAACCAAAGCGCGTGATGGCCAAGGCGCAGATGAGTGCCCCGAAGACGCCGCCGAGGTTATATGCGGTCAGGCCCGAACCGGCAAGTGCCACGGGAAGCCCTTCGGATGCGAGCATGGTCGGCAGCCAGCTAAAGGCGGCGTAGACCGCGAGCAGGCACATGAAAAACGCACTCCAGATAGCAATCGTGTTACGTCGCTGAGCCGGCTCGAAGAGCGACCCGAAGCCGTCGCGTTGTTCGAGCCTTTGCTCGGCGGCGTCGACGAAAGTCGTCTGCGCACTAATCGGCCGCGACATTCTCGCAAGGAGCGCACGCAACTCGGTCCAGCGCTGTTCCTTGCGAGCGAGAAAGCGGGGAGACTCCGGGAACACGAAAAACAGCAGAATGCCAAGGGCCAAGGGGATCGTGCCACCGATGAAGAACAAGCCACGCCAACCGAAGGTCGGCAAGACGGCACCGGCGAAGAACCCGGCAAGCATGCCCCCGAGCGGCACGCAAACGATGGTAGACGTGACGGCGAGCGTGCGGCGACGTGCCGGGGTGAACTCTGCGGTCATCGTCGTGGCACTGGGAAGCGCTCCGCCGATGCCCAGGCCCGCGATAAAGCGAAGCGCGGCGATCATCGGTATGTCTTGCGCAAGCCCGATGGCGCAGGTTGCCGCGCCGAACACCACGACGCTACCGATGAGCGCCCAGCGCCGGCCAAACCTGTCGGCGAACAAGCCAGCGCACGCGCTCCCGACGCCCATGCCAACCAGACCCGCCGCCACGGCCGGCGCGAACGCATTGCGCGTTATGCCCCATTCTTTGATGATGGTGGGAATGGCGTAACCGATGAGCTGGCCATCGAAGCCGTCCATGATGATCGACAGTGCGGCCAGGCAAACGACGAACTTCTGAATGAGCGTAAAGGGGCCGTCGTCGAGAAGACTGCCAATGTCAGCAGTCTTCGAAGCGCTGAAGGTCTGCGGATTCATTGCTCGACCTCCGCGCACACATTCGATGGTCTGTCGATTGCAACAAGGTCCGCGACGTCGCGCGGGAGCATGGCAAAACATATCTTCATGGCGATGTCTCCTGGGTACGCTGCGCCGGGTTGATCGGCGCGTCTTTTGATGCATGATCGCGGACGTTTGTTGTTCTCGGTTGACGTGCCCGCGGCTACCTACTTCGCAACGGCTGATGCGTTTCGCGCGTCGATAAGCCTGACGAGCTTTGCCAATGTCTCCGTGTGCGGAACGGACACGTTGATGCTGCGGGCCACTTCAACGACTGCGCCGTTGATGCCTTCGATCTCTGTCTTTCGCCGGGCCAGAACGTCTTGCAGCATCGACGGCTTGTGCCCCTTGTGCTGTTCGATCGCATGAACGATGTTTGTCGAGCACACGCTCAGATCCGCGGAAACGCCGCTGGCGTTCGCCACTGCGATGACCTCGGCGGCCACGGTCAGTGCCAGGCTCTTGCTGTCCTCCAGCAGTCCAAGCTGGTCCACCGTCGTTCCAGTGACCGCACAGATGCTGTTGAGCGCAGCGTTGAACGCCACCTTTTCCCAGATAGCTGCCCAGACGTTGTCGTCGATCTGACAATTCAATCCGGCGGAATTCAGAGCCTCGGCGACGGCATTGACTTGGGAAGTGCGTTCACCGTCGGCGCTCATCATGCGAATTTTCCCTTCGCCGTGACTGCTCACCGAGCCAGGACCGACAAGGTCCGCCGGCCACGTGGTAACGCCAACAAGCACGTTGGAGAGCGGCACGAAGTCTCGAATCGCTTCGACGTTCCCGAGTCCGTTTTGCAGCGTGAGCACGGCGGTTGTCTCGCCGAGCAGATGCTCGATGCCGGACAAGGCCGCGCGCGTGTGCATCGACTTCGTGAAGAGCAACAGCAAGTCAGGCGGTTTATCCGTAGCTTCGGGTCGTATCGCGTTGATGTTCGTGATTGCGCGAGTATCGTCATCCATCTCCAAGCGGAGGCCCTTCGCACCGATAGCGTCCAGATGCGGTTGATTGATGTCGATCAGCGTGACTGAGTGACCGGCTTCCGCCAGGCGGCCGCCGAACAACGACCCCATCGCTCCTGCACCGAGTACGGCGATTTCCATAGTTGACATGTCGACCGCGGCTGCGGTCTTACCTGAGTTGTCGAACGAGTTGACGAGGGTGACAGGGACGTAACTCAGAACGGATAGTGTCGCGGCGACGTTTGCACAGTGACCCAGCGCAAGTCGGTAAAAGCGGCAATGCCTGCCTGTCCGCCGAAGTGGCCAAAGCCACTACCTTTGACGCCTCCAAAGGGCATCTGCGCTTCGTCGTGGACGGTTGGCCCGTTGACGTGGCAAATCCCGGATTGGATGCGGCTCGCCACCCGCATCGCGCGCGCGACATCGCGACTGAACACGGCCGCAGCGAGACCGTATTCGTTATCGTTAGCGCATCGGATCGCTTCTTCTTCGCCGTCGACGCGCACGATTGCCTTGACAGGGCCAAACGTCTCTTCGTTGTAGATCCGCATGTTCGGTCCAACGTTATCGACGAGCGTTGCAGGCATAAGCGTGTTCTCTGCTTTTCCCCCGCAGACCATCGTCGCGCCTTTGTGCAAGGCGTCATCGATCAAGGCGTTGCATCGTTGTACCGTCGCCATATCGACAACTGACCCCAACACGACCGGCCCCTTTCGAGGGTCGCCGAGCGGCAGCGTCTTAACCTTTTCACCGAGCTGAAGAACAAACTCGTCGGCGATCGCGCGATCGACGATGATGCGCTCGGTGGACATGCAGATTTGTCCTGAATTCGCGAAGGCGCCGAAAGCGGCAGCATCGACCGCTGCCGCTATGTCGGCGTCGTCGAGCACGATCAGCGGGGCCTTTCCGCCCAGTTCGAGAACAGACGGTTTGAGATGCCGTGCGCAGCTTTCCGCGATGATTTTCCCGACCTTTGTCGAGCCCGTGAAATTGACACGTCGGATAGCCGGATGCGAAATCAGCGCTTCGACAACCGGACCTGCATCGGCAGGCGCGTTCGTGACGAAGTTGACGACGCCTGCGGGCAATCCAGCATCCATGAAGGCTTCCGCGATGAGTGCGTGCGTTGCCGGGCAGATTTCCGAGCCCTTCAGTACCACCGTGTTACCGCACGCGAGTGGAAGCGCAACCGCACGGACGCCAAGGATGACAGGCGCATTCCACGGCGCAATCCCGAGGCATACGCCTGCGGGTTGCCGAACCGCCATCGCCACGCTGCCGGGGACGTCGGACGGAATGACTTCGCCTGAAATTTGCGTGGTCAGTGACGCTGCCTCCCGCAGGCCGTCAGCGGCCAATCGCACATTGAAGTCGGCCCAGATGCGCGAAGCGCCCGTTTCGGCCGCCATCGCGGAAGCAAACGCCTCCGCCTTCGCTTCGAGCGCTTGCGCCGCGCTAAGGAGATAGGAACGACGCTGGGTCGGGCCCTGCTGAGACCAATGAGCAAACGCGACGGCAGCTGAATCCACTGCATCACGAACGTCGTCCAGCGTACACGCAGGGGCCACGCTTGCGACGTCCTGATCCAAGGGGTTAGAACGTTGGAATGTCGCGCCATTGCTCGCGCCGACATGCGCTCCGTTGATAAGCATCGAAATCGTCTTCATAGTCTCCGCCTTATGTTTCTCTTTTCCTGTAGGCCCTTCAGGCAATCACGACCTCGACAAGACGCGGCGCGCCCGCCTCGAGGGCTTCCTTCAAGTTGTCCGCGAGCTCCGCGGCGTTCGTGACACGGAGACCTTTACAACCCATGCCCTGGGCAAGCGACACGAAATCCAAGCCGGGAAGATCAGTGCCCTGAACAGCGTCGTCGGAAGCGAATCCAAACACCGGCGCAAACTCTTGAAGCGCGGCATAGCGCTGGTTGTTCAGAATGACGAACGTGATCGGCAGACGCATCTGCACCGCGCTATAGATCGCCTGGATCGAGTACATGCTCGAGCCATCTCCGATCAATCCAATCACTTTGCGATCGGGAAGAGCGAGCGCGACGCCGACCGCTGCAGGCATGCCGTAGCCCAAGCCGCCGCTAGCCATCGTGAAAAACGTATTGCTCTTTGTGAACGGCAGATACCGTTGCATGACCGGGCGAGAACTCGGTGCCTCTTCAACGACAACGTCGTTCGGATCGCGAACCTCCGCGAGGGTTTGCAGCGCGAAGGCGACCGACATCACGGGCGACGGCTCGGCACGAGGTGCTCTTGGCCGAGGGTCAGGCAAAGGACGCGTGTCTGGCGCCGCACGCGCAAGCAAGTCAAGCAAGCCGAGGCGGACGTTGCCGACCACCGCAGCCCCTCCGGGCGTCCACGCC
The DNA here is from genome assembly GCF_023630765.1 of Caballeronia sp. ATUFL_F2_KS9A. Taxonomy (NCBI): domain Bacteria; kingdom Pseudomonadati; phylum Pseudomonadota; class Betaproteobacteria; order Burkholderiales; family Burkholderiaceae; genus Caballeronia; species Caballeronia sp. ATUFL_F2_KS9A. Next base: position 86,973 of record NZ_JALQEK010000033.1, read on the forward strand.
GCGACGTTGGGGTCGTCGATGAGTTGATAAAGCGCCGCGCCCGCCGGCACGTGCGGGCCTGTACCTTCGACGTGATACGAAAAGGCAGGCGCGCCAAGGACGCAAACGACGTCATGCCCATCGAGCAGCGAGACGATCTTTTCACGCATCGCGGGAAGAAATCCCGCGAAAAGTCGATGGTCCTCGGGGAACGAACAACGCGCGCTCATCGGCGCGACAAAGACGCGTGCGTTATGTCTCTCGGCCAGTTGAACGACTTCCTTCCATGCGCCCGCCCGGTCGACTCCCGCACCTACCACGAGAGCCGGCGTTCTCGATGCGTCCAACGCTGCGCCGAGTTTCGCCAATGCCTCCGGGTCGGGACGAACCGAGTTGCTGACAGTCGCGCGCTCATGAAACTCCGCAGGCTGGTCCCAGTCATCCACGGGAATTGAAACGAAGACAGGCCCACGCGGATCCTGCATTGCGATGTGATACGCGCGCTCCAGCGCGCGCGGCACGTCTTGCGCACGCGCGGGTTCGATCGCCCACTTCACGTATGGCTTGGGCAACTCGACTGCCTGTGCGGCGGAAAGGAACGGGTCGAACGGCAAGATCGAACGGGCTTGTTGACCCGCCGTGATAACGAGCGGCGTCTGATTCTTGAATGCCGTGAAGATATTGCCCATCGCGTTGCCGACGCCGGCCGCAGAATGAAGGTTCACTAACGCTGCGTTTCCAGTTGCTTGCGCATAGCCATCGGCCATCCCGACGACTGCCGCTTCTTGTAAGCCCAGGACGTATCGGAAGTCGGCAGGGAAGTCCCGAAACATTGGAAGCTCCGTCGATCCAGGGTTAGCAAAGATCGACGTCATCCCCAGTTCGCGCACGAGCTTAATGACGACATCCCTGACGGTGGCGTGTGTCGACGGACTGCTTCCTTCGCCTTGTTTGTCGCTGCCTGTCATTGCGATTCCTCTTTGGTTCAAGAGCGTTTCTGCTCTTCGGTGAAACGAGTATGGGTTTCCGAGACATGCTTGAATATTGCTTTTTTTCGCGAAACCCTTTACCTTCAGGTAAAGGCTCGGAGCTTTTGCGAAATGTCATATGTTGAAGTAAGTAGCTGTTTTTGATGCTCTTTTCCAAGCCCAATTCGAGTTGATGGCCAATGCCGTAGGCCAGTGTCCCTAGGGAACACCCCAACGAACTCATGAGCTACAACCTCCATCAATTGCATGCTTTTACGACCATCGTGTCGTCCGGCAGCCTCGGAAGGGCCGCAGCGTCGCTCAATGTGACTCAGCCAGCACTCAGTCGAACCATCAAGCGCCTGGAGGAAGATGTGGGCGCGCCGCTCTTTGAGCGGCACGTCAAAGGCATGCAGTTGACGGATATTGGCGCTGCCTTGCTGCCGCATGCTCAGCTTCTATTGCGCGAGGCAGAAAATGCGCGAGAAGAGATCGACGCGATGCGCGGACTCGCCAAAGGAACGATCAAGGTGGGAGCGGTTGGCAGTCTCGCTGCCCACTTCCTTCCTTTGGCGGTCGATCGTGTCTTGGGGAAATGGGGCAACTTGCACGTCGAAATCATCGAAGGCGTGTGGGACCGCCTTGCCGAGGGGCTCATCAATTACGAGATCGACCTCGCTCTAAGCACGGCCACTAATGACAGCGACGAGATCGTGGCCGTACCTGACTGCCGATGGGAGGACAACAGCTTCGTCGTAGCAGCTTTCAGCCATCCATTGCGCAAGAAACCCAAGCTCGCTCTCGCCGACACATTGACCGCGCGGTGGGCCATCCCGCCCAAAGGTACAGCCCCTTATGAACACATGCGAGAGACGTTTCTCTCTCGCAACCTCGACATGCCGGATATTGCCGTCCGGACGCGCTCGGTGACCGTGCTTAAAAGTCTGGTAGCCGAATGCTCGTTTCTGAGCTGGATGCCGGAACCGATGTACGACTCCGAAAGCAAGGCAGGGATCATGGGGACTCTGCCTATTCCGGGCGTTCGCGCCGCCAGAACATTGACAGCGTTTCAGCGCCGCGACGGGATACTGCCGCGTCCAGCCGCGCGTCTGCTCGACGAACTCAGAAGCCTGACCGAGGGCGGCATGGCGTTGCGGACCACCCGATAAGCCAAAGATTGCCATCGAGTTCGGAATCTCGGGAACTGCGTTAGGAAATAATCTAAATCCTCCGCCTGATTCGATTTAGTCTGCGCAAGCGCCCAGCGGCCGGGCCAAAATCAGTTTCAAATACCAAGTTAGAAATAGTTCTAAATGCGGCTTTAGAATTATTTCTAACTACTGCTTTAAGGCATTTATTAACGGATAATTATTTAGGATTTCCAGACTTTCTATTTTCATTTGGAACCCTTAATATCCGTTTCCAGCATTTGGCCTGGGATCGCAGGATTCGAGAAGGCACGTTATCCCCAGATACCTTCGCAAGCATTTTCGTTTTTGGCGCGTTGAGCGAATACGTGCAGAAGTACCTCACCGAATTGATCTTCAATCTGGTCCAAATCAACTCGACGGAAGGACTCATCGGGCATCTTCTGCGCAATCCGATGCCATGGTTCGAGAAGCGGCACGTCGGCGATGTATTCGCGCGCGTGAAGGCGCAGGACGAGATCACCGGCTACGCGACGCGCTCCATCGTCTCGTTGTGCATCGACGTGGCGGTAGGAACGCTCGCGCTCATACTCATGCTGATCCAAAGCCGGCAACTGACGCTCATTGCACTCGTGGTATTCGCCGCGTACGTGGCGCTGGCGTTGAGCATGTATCCCGCGATGCGCGACAATCACGCGCTGGTCACGGAAACGTCGGCCCGTTGCGATGACGCGCTTATCGAGACCATCCGCGCGGCGTCGCTGCTCAAGCTTGCACAGGGCGAGACTCGACGCACGTCGATCTACATGACGATCTTCAAGGCGTATGCCGTGGCAGCGCTCGCGAAGAGCCGATTGAACTGCACGCGCGACAGCCTGCTCAAACTCGTCAACTACGCGGACACGGTGGTTATTACATACATGGCGGCACGGCTCATGCTCGGCGGCGTCGTTTCGGTCGGCGTGTTCTATTCGTTCCTGATCTACAAGTCGTTGATGTCGGAGCGTTTTGCCAACGCCATCAACGCGATGTTTCAGTACTTCATGTTGAGCGTGCCGGTCGCGCGGGTCGACGATATCGTCGAAGCACAGACTGAAACTTACACGCCATTGAGCGCGAGCGAACGGGCGACGGAGATACGCGATTTCTCGAGTATCGAAATGCGTAACGTGACGTTCAGCTACGGCGTATCCGATAAACCCGTGCTGGCCGATCTCGATCTTTCGATTCGCAAAGGCGACAAGATCGTCATCACCGGTCCTTCGGGGAGCGGCAAGTCCACGATATTCAAGCTCTTATCGGCGGCCGAGCCGCTGCGGGAAGGGCATATCGAACTCAACGGAATCGCGTGGCCGAATCTTGCCGTCGATGAAATTCGGCGCCACATGGCTCATATGCGCCAGGGCGACATCATCCTTCACGGCTCGATTGCCGACAATATCACCTTGTTTGCGGCGAATCCCGACGACGACCGTATCCACAGGCTGCTTTCCGACGTGGGCCTTCTCGACGATGTCATGCGTCTGCCGATGCGCACGCGAACCGTCATCAGCGACACGATTGCCAACATCTCTGCGGGGCAGCGTCAACGTCTTTTGCTGGCGCGCGCGCTCTATCAACAACGCGAGATACTGATGCTCGATGAGCCTACTTCGAATCTTGATCCCGCATCCGTGAAGCACATTGCGCAACTGCTTCGCAGTCTGAAGCAAACGGTGGTGGTCATCACCCACGATATGGCTTTGGCATCGGCATTCGACATGCGCTATGCATTCGCCAATGGCGGGCTCGTGCCTGAACACGTCGTGCAAGCATCTGATCCGGTGCTGGTGGACGCATGAAGAAGCCGGGATTCTCAGCAGTCTTGGTTGCGGTCTGCATGACGCTGGCTAATCAGACATGCGCGAGCGATCTGCTCGATATGGTGAATGCGTCGCTCTCACAGGATGCCGATCTCGCGCAGGCACGCGCCGCCTATGAGGCGTCGAAGCAGGCCATTCCCATTGCGCGAGCTGCCTTGCTGCCGCAGATAAGCGGAGGATGGGGCCGTGCGTATAACGAAATCAAAACGGACGGTTTTCCGCGTCAGAGCTATTGGCAAAACGGATGGACTTTTCAGGCCGCGCAGCCCCTCTTCGACTGGGCCAAATGGACGACCTATCAGCAGGCCGATCTGGTCGTCGCTCAAGGCGCGGTGCAATTCGCGGCCGCGCAGCAAGCGGCGATGCTCAAGGCGGTTCGCGCCTATTTCGATGCGCTCGCGGCGGAGGACGAACTCGAACGTACGAGCGAATATCTCGCCGCCATCGATGAACAGCACAGGCAAACGCGCCGTAAGCGCGCCGCCGGCGAAGCGACTGTCATAGACGAGCGCGATATCGATGTCGCTCTCGCCCAGGCGCGGATTCAAAACGCCGACGCGCGTCAGGACATGGAGGTGAAGCGTCGCGTTCTACAGCAGATGAGCGGCAAGCCATTCTCGCCGCTTTCGGGTCTTGCAGCGGGCACGAAGCTGCCGCGTATCGAGCCGGAAGATCCGGATGTCTGGGCCGGTCAGGCGAGTTCGAGCGGCTACGATGTGCAATCGAAACAGCTCGAGCTCGAAATCGCGAAGATGGATTCGAAAAAGGCGCGTGCGGCGCACTATCCGGTCGTCTCGCTTACCGGCACCTACACGCCGGCTGGCGCAGCGTCGGGCTATGCGCGCCCGACCACGACGACCACAGCCATGCTCCAAGTGATGATGCCGCTCTTCTCCGGCGGAGAGATACAGGCGCGATTGAAGCAAAGCCTGGCGCAGCAGGACAAAGCGCAGGACGCGATCGAATCCGCGTCCTTCACGGCCGAGAAGGATGCGCGTGAAAACTACGCTGCATATCTAAAGGCGCGCGTTCGGAGTATCTCACTCGAACAGCTATTGCAGACATCAAAGGAAGCATTGGCCGCAACCGAAACGGGCTTCAAGGTCGGCAGCCGGACGCAGGTCGACGTTCTGCGTGCGCTCGACTCGTACTTTACGGTTCGCCGCGATCTCATGCGTTCTCGATACGAGGTTATCGTTTCCTCGTTGCAATTGAAGGCGAACGTTGCGTCCCTGACCATCGACGATATTTCCTACGCAAACACGCTGTTGTGCTGCGCGAAAAAATCGGACAACGGACCATCCTTACGCTGACTGTGCAAGAGTGCATTGACGTACCGAATACCTTGAGTTCGTTCACGTAACCCTTCTGGCTTTGCCAGAGCAGTTCGCTCTAATACGCTTGAAACGCGCATCGGGAATTTCCCATTGCGCGTTTTTTGTTGCCTAAAAGGATCGACATGAGTTATTTGCATGCCGTCTCGCAGGCATCTATCAAATCTCAAAAAAGATTTGCTCCAAAAATAGGATGAGTCTTATTATGTTCTTAAGCTGATTATGTTCCCGCAGCGCGCAGATAAGGAATCCCGAGCACAAGAAGTTTCATTACAGGGGCCGAGATGAGAAAAGCGAAGTGGTTGACTATTGCCCGGCACGCGCTGCGCTGCGCCGTCGTGAGTTCCCTTGCCGGGCTTTGCGTGCCGGCTTTCGCGACGCTCGTTCCGGGCGGCACGATCACGTTCAGAGGTGCATTGGTTGCGCCGCCGTTTGACATCGCTGCCAGATCTGCTTCCATGCTCGGAACCAGTGGATTCCAGAACGATTCCGCTGATGTGAAAGGCGTACGTTCCTCCGCCGTTGTCACCTATTACGCGCCACCGCGCAATGCGCCGAGCGCGGAGGTTTCGTTGGTCGTAGTGGGCGATCGTGCCGCTGCGGTGAGCTCGCATTTCATCGACGGCGCGGGACAGCGCGTCGGGCCGTCCCTGGGCCGCTCATATCACGTAGGCCCGGCAGGCGGCGCGCTTCTGATACGGCGATCCGAAAACGCGCGCGCCGAATCGACGACGCTCGTGACCGTCGTCACCGAATACAACTAGCCCATTCAACGCGATGCATATCGCTGCAATCCCGCGATGCTTTCCCGCAGTTCGTCTTGCAGCCGCGCCATCAATTCGGCGGCGGGCAACTCGCGCGCGAGCGCGGCGGCTTGCCCCGCCCATTGCGCGCCGTAGCCGAATTCGCTCTTTGCTTTCGCCGCTGCGTGCAATGCCTTGCCTGCATCGTAGGTAATCGGATACGCGGGAATGGCAGGCGCTCCTTCGGCGCGCCCGAGTTCGGTGAACTTGTTGACGAGGCCGCGCGCCTTGCGCCCCGAAATCGCCGATGTGAACGTCGTGCGTTCGGCCGCATCGGTCAAGATCGCGCGACGGTAGCCCGCATCGATCGACGTCTCCGTGCAAGGCACGAACGCCGTGCCCAATTGCGCGGCCTGTGCGCCCAGCGCAAGCGCCGCCGCAATGCCCGCGCCGTCCATGATGCCGCCCGCCGCGATCACGGGCACATCGAACTTGCTGGCGAGAAGACGCGTCAGCGCCAACGTGCCGAGGTTGTCGTCGTCGGCTTGCGGATCGAAGATGCCGCGATGTCCGCCCGCTTCGATGCCCTGCGCGACGATCGCATCCATGCCCGCCGCGACGACCTGCTCCGCCTCACGCAAATTGGTTGCGGACGCAATCAGTTTGATGCCCGCGTTGCGCAACGCATCGATGTATTCCTTCGACGGCAAGCCGAAGTGAAAACTCACGATCGCGGGCTTCTCTTCGACGAAGACCCGGAGCATGGCATCATCGACGACGAAGCTCGTATAAATCTCGCTCAGCTTCGCGGGCGGCGTCGCGCCGTATTGCGCGAACACCGGCGCGAGCCAGTTCGTCCATGCCTGCTCGATAGCGGCGTCGGCGCGGGCCGGCTCATGACAGAACACGTTGATGTTGAACGGCTTGCTCGTCAGCTCGCGCGTCTCGCGAATCACCTTGCGCGCGCCTTCCGCGTTCATCGCGCCGACGCCGAGCGAGCCGAGCCCGCCCGCATTCGATACGGCCGCCGCGAGCGCGGGCGTGCTGACGCCGGCCATCGGCGCCTGAATGATCGGCACGTCGATGCCGAGTAGCGATGTCAATGCGTTCTTGCTCATGAATGTGCATCCTCTGAACGTTGATTCAACGCGTGCCGAGCTTCTCGACGACGAAGTCGACAAAAGCCCGCACGCGCGACGACAAATGTCTGCCGTGCGGATACAGCAGGATGAACGGCCTGCTGCATCCGCCGTAATCGCGCAGCACCTCGACAAGCGTGCCCGCGCGCAATTCTTCCTCGACGGTGAAGCGATAAATCTGGAACAGACCCGCGCCGTGACGCGCGAGCGGAATGCCCGCGAGCGCATCGCCGGACGTGCCGTAGCCGCCTTGCGTCGTGATTTCCACGAGTTCGCCGTTCTGCATGAAGAGCCACGGCACGGGCCGTCCGGTACTTGGCATCTCGAACTGGATGCATTCGTGCGCGAGCAGATCTTCGATTGTTTTCGGCACGCCCGCGCGCTTCAGATAAGCCGGCGACGCCACCGTGACCAACTCCGCATCTTCGAGCTTGCGCGCGATCAGACCGGAATCGCGGGGTGCGCGTCCGCGTATCGCGAGGTCGAAACCTTCATCGGCGAAGTCGATGTTGCGGTTGCTCAGATGCGCTTCGACCGTGACATCGGGATAACGCTCTCTGAACTCCGCAAGCAACGGCAGCATGCGGTAATGCCCGTAAGGCGTCGGCATGCTGATGCGCAACACGCCCTTCGGCGTCGTCTGCTGGCCGGTGGCTTCGCGCTCCGCTTCCGCGAGACGATTGAGCGCATCGCGACATTGCTCGAAGTAGCGACGGCCTGCATCGGTCAGTCGAATCTGGCGCGTCGTACGCACGAAAAGCCGCACGGCGAGGCGCTTTTCGAGTCGCGCGACCGAGCGGCTCACGGCCGCCGGCGTGACGCTCGCAGCGGTCGCCGCGAGCGTGAAGCTGCCGAGTTCGGCTGCAAGGCAGAAGAGTTCGATGCTGCCGAGAAGAAGGTCGTCGAATTGCCGCTGCATGTCGATTGGCTTCGCGTCGCTGTCGTTTTTGCTGCATCTTCGCCGCTTGCACATGAACGGTCAACTGACGGCGTTTCATACGGTTCGGCGCGCCGGGGCACAAAAACGAACGCCCGCTTCTTCCACACGGAAAAAGCGGGCGATTAGTTGCACGCGTAACGATCGATTACTTCGCGGTCGGCATCACAAATTCCGCGCCCTTCTCCGTGCTCTCGGGCCAGCGCTGCATGATCGACTTCTGCTTCGTGTAGAAGCGCACGCCTTCTTCGCCATACGCGTGCATGTCGCCGAAAAGGCTGCGCTTCCAGCCGCCGAATCCGTGCCACGCCATCGGCACCGGAATCGGCACGTTGATGCCGACCATGCCCACTTCGATGCGACGGCCGAATTCGCGCGCGATATGACCATCGCTCGTATAGCACGCGACGCCGTTGCCGAATTCGTGCTCGTTGACGAGATCGACCGCTTCGCTGAAGTCCTTCACGCGCACGCACGCGAGTACCGGGCCGAAGATTTCTTCCTTGTAGATGCGCATGTCCGGCGTGACATGATCGAACAGCGTGCCGCCCGTGAAGAAGCCGTCTTCGTGGCCCGGCACCTTGAAGCCGCGGCCATCGACGACGAGTTTCGCGCCTTCTTCCACGCCCAGCGCGATATAACCTTCGATGCGTTCGAGTGCCTGGCGCGTGACGATCGGACCCATTTCCGCGTCGTCTTCCATGCCGTTCTTGATCTTGAGTTGCTGCGCGCGCTCTGCAAGACGCGGCACGATCTTGTCGGCGACATCGCCCACGAGCACCGCGACCGAGATCGCCATGCAGCGCTCGCCGGCCGAGCCGTAGCCCGCGCCGATCAACGCATCCACGGCCTGATCGATGTTCGCATCGGGCATCACGACCATGTGATTCTTCGCGCCGCCGAGCGCCTGCACGCGCTTGCCGTGCTTCGCGCCGGTCTCGTAGATGTAGTTCGCGATCGGCGTGGAGCCGACGAAGCTGATCGCCTTCACTTGCGGATGTGCGAGCAGCGCATCGACGACGACCTTGTCGCCCTGCACGACGTTGAAGATGCCATCGGGCAAACCGGCTTCCTTGAGCAGATCGGCCATGAACAGCGACGCCGACGGATCGCGCTCGCTCGGCTTCAGAATGAACGCGTTGCCCGCCGCGATCGCGACCGGGAACATCCAGCACGGCACCATGCACGGAAAGTTGAACGGCGTGATGCCCGCGACGATGCCGAGCGGCTGGCGCGTCGTCCAGTTGTCCATGCCCGTCGAGACCTGTTCGGTGTAGTCGCCCTTCAGCAGTTGCGGAATGCCGCATGCGAATTCGATCACGTCGATGCCGCGCGACACTTCACCCTGCGCATCCGAGAACACCTTGCCGTGCTCGGCGGTGATGATCGCGGCGAGTTCGTCGCGATGCTTGTTCATCAGTTCGAGGAACTTCAGCATGACGCGCGCGCGGCGGATCGGCGGCGTGTCGCGCCAGGCCGGGAACGCGGCTTTCGCGCTCCCGACGGCTGCATCGACATCGGCGGCTTCACCGAGCACGAGCTTGCGCGGACGCTCGCCCGTCGCGGGATTGAACACCGGCTGCGTGCGCGTGGCCGAGCCATGCGTGCGCTCGCCGTGAATGTAATGAACGACGTCGGCGGTGTCGTTGAACGCTTGCATGCTGTCTCCTCTCACGGACTGGTTTGGCAATTGACACAGTGTAGGAAGCGATGCGCCCCTTGCAAAGACGCTATGATTGAACTCATTGTTTATACTGGCAAACAATCGGTTGATGGACGAGCAAAAGATCGAAGGTCTGTGGACCCATTTGCACTGGCTCACCGTGCTTGCGGAACAAGGCAGCTACACGGCCGCCGCCGCGCGGCTGAACGTATCGAAAGCGGCGATGAGCCAGCGCATCGCCGAACTGGAGCGCGCGGCGGGCGTGCCGCTCGTCACGCGCACGACGCGCAGCGTGCGTTTCACCGAAGCGGGCCGCAGGCTCGTCGACGATACGCGCGAGCAGTACGAGCGCATCGCATCGAGCTTCATGAGCGTCAAGGAGATGGCGGGCGTCGCGCGCGGGCTCATACGCGTAACCGCGCCGATGGCCTTTTCGCGGCAGCAGCTCGTGCCGCGCATGGCCGGATTTCTGCACGCGCACCCCGATGTGCGGGTGCAACTGGAGGCATCGGACCGGTTGAGTTCGATCGCGACCGAAGGCTTCGATCTCGCGCTGCGGCACAGCGCGCAGGTGCCGGATACGCACGTCGCGTGGAAGCTGTGCGATACCCGTTCGGTGATCGTCGCGACACGCGCCTATCTGAAGCGGCGCGGCACGCCGGCGACGCCCAACGATCTCGTCACGCACGATTGCCTCGTCTATCCGCGGCCGCAGGCATCGAGCATCTGGTCGTTCGAAAGGAAAGGCGGGCGCAAGACTTCGACCGGGCCTCATACGCTCGCGGTGAGCGGTCCTTTCGCGGCGAACAACAGCGAAGTGCTGCGCGATGCAGCGCTCGACGATCTCGGCATCGCGCTCTTGCCGGATTTCACCGCGCAGGCCGCCGTGCAAGCGGGAAAGCTCGTCGTGCTGTTGCCGGAGTGGCGTCCGGTCGGCGCGTTCGCGGATCAGCTATTCGTGGTGCGGCCTTATGCGCCGCATGTGCCACGCGCGGTCGCGCTTTTCATCGGATATTTGCGCGAGACGTTCGCAGGCGGCTTTCCGCTCTAGAACGAAAAAACGCGCCGGTCCGAGACCAGCGCGTTTCGTGATGCGGCTTGCGGCTTGCTGCTTGCTGCTCAGTGATGCGCGAACGTCGGGAAAACGTCGGCTTGAACCGCGTTGACGCGAGCGCCCGATTGCGCTGAACCATCCGCCACACCGCCATATCCGTTTTGCGCGGCGACGCGCGCTTCGGCAGCTTGAACGTCGGCGGGATACTTCGAATCGCTGATGACGTTCGGGTTATAACCGGCCTTTTCCAATTGCACGATTTGCTCGCGGACTTCGGCGCGCGTCAAGGGCTGATTCGACTGCGCGAACGATGCGACCGGCGCGGCAAAAGCAAGAGCGACCGCTGCGATACCGATGAACTTGTTCATGATGCTTTCCTCCATCCATAAGTTTTGAGTTGCCGCTCACGCTGCCTTGTTTGCTTCGTGCGCGACCGTTGAACAGAGTTTAGGTATCGCACGCCCTAGGGTAAATACCTAAACGGCGAAATCACTTTTGGCGAAAACCCGACTAATACGGGCACGCGCGATGAGAACCAACGCCTTGCGAATCGCCTATAACCAAGAACGGAGCGCCGCTCTACGCGACGCATAGCACGAACGATCGTTTAATCAGGGGAATGGCCTTGAAACGAATCCTTGTGATTGGCGCGGGTTTCGCCGGTCTGTGGAGCGCGCTGTCGGCGGCGCGCAAGCTGGACGAACTCGGGCACGCCGACGAAGCGGAAGTCGCCATCGTCAATCCGGTGCCTTTTCATAGCGTGCGGGTGCGCAACTACGAACAGCCGCTCGACCCGACGCTCGTGCAACTCGATACCGTGCTCGGGCCCGCGGGCGTGCACCTGATTCAGGCGAAGGCGACGAGCCTCGACAGCGCGAATCGCCGTGTGACGATCGAACGCGACGGAGCATCGGAGACGCTCGGCTACGACCGGATGATCCTCGCGGCAGGCAGCGTGCTCGTGCGTCCGCCGATTCCGGGCCTCGATCGCTATTCATTCGATGTCGACACCTACGCGGGCGCGTGCAAGCTGCAGGCGCATCTGCTGACCTTGCCCGCGCTGCCCGACACGCCCGGCCGCTATACGGCGGTCGTGGTCGGCGCGGGACTGACGGGCATCGAGTTGGCGGCGGAATTGCCCGCGCGCCTGCGCGAGATCGTCGCGGAAAAGGATCGCGGCAAGGTGCGCGTCGTGCTCGCGGATCGTTCGGCGCGGATCGCGCAATCGATGGGCGGCGCGCAGCATGTCATCGAAGGCGCGTTGCAGACGCTCGAAGTCGAGATGCGGCCAGGCGTGACGCTCGAATCGGTCGATGGCCAAGGTCTCACGCTCCACGATGGCGCGGCGAGCGAGCGCATCGAAGCGGCGACGGTCGTCTGGTGCGGCGGCATGCACGCGAACGCGCTCGCGGCACAATTGCCGGTCACGCTGGACCCGCTCGGACGCGTGCCCGTCGATACGTTTCTGCGCGCGGAAGGCGTGCCGGGCGTGTTCGCGGCGGGCGATTGCGCGCGCATACTGATCGACGGCACGCGGCCATCGGTGATGTCGTGCCAGCATGGCCGGCCGATGGGACGTTACGCGGGCAACAACGCCGTCTGCGATCTATTCGGGCTGGAGATGCTGCCGCTGTCGATCGACTGGTACACGACCATCTGCGATCTCGGGCCGTGGGGCGCGGTGTATACGGAAGGATGGGACAGAAAGCTCGTCTCGGAAGGAGAGACGGCGAAGGCGACGAAGCGCACGATCAACGGCGAGCGCATCTATCCGCCGAAAAGCGGCACGCGCGAGGACATTTTTCGGGCGGCGGCGCCCGTCGTGCAAACGCCGCCGCCTACCGAACGCGCCAACAAGTAACGAAGCGTCAGACCTTCTTCACGGACGCTTCGTAGATCTCGTCGATCGACTGCTCGAGCGTCTTGTCGAACTCGCTGTCGCTCATGTCCTTCTTCAGCTCGTTGATGAGCGCGCGCGAGAAGCTCGCGATCATGCCGTGGTTCTGCGCGAGCTTCTTGCACGCGTCGCTGCGCGTATAGCCGCCCGACAGCGCGACGACACGCACGACACGCGGATGCTCGATCAGCGGACGATAGAAATCCGCCTCGTCGGGGATGGTCAGCTTGATCATCACGTTGCTCGATTCCGGCAGCGCGTCGAGGCCCTTCAGCAATTCGTCGCGCAGAATCTTTTCCGCGCCTTTCTTGTCCGGGCTCTTGATCGAGACTTCGGGTTCGAGAATCGGCACAAGACCGTGCTTGATGATCTGCGCGCCCACTTCGAACTGCTGCTTCGCCACGGCGGCGATGCCCTTTTCGTCGGCTTGATGGATCACCGAGCGCATCTTCGTGCCGAAGATGCCGAGCTTCACGGCGCGCGCCAGAAGATCGTCGAGACCGGGGATCGGCTTCATGATCTGCACGCCGTCGGCTTCGGCTTCGAGACCCTTGTCGACCTTCAGGAACGGCACGACGCCGCGGTCTTCCCACAGGAACGTGGGAACGGGCTTGCCTTCCGCTTCGCCGTCCATCGTGCGCTCGAACAGAATCGCGCCGATCACCTTCTTGCCCGTGAACGAAGGCGCCGTGATGATACGCACGCGCATTTCATGCATCAGCTTGAACATTTCGGCGTCGCCGTTGTAGGCGTCGTCCGGAATTCCGTATTGCCGCAGCGCGCCGGGCGTCGATCCGCCGCTCTGATCCAGAGCAGCGATGAAACCATCCTTCTCAGCCATTTGCGCGAGCATCTTTTCGTTAGCCACGAACATTTCCTCCTCGAAGTTCAAACACCGGACTTGTGCGCGCACAGTCCGGGCTTATGGTTCAGCTTCTGCAAGTGTAAAGGTTTTGACGGGCGCTCAAGTCGTGCAAATCCGCCATTTGCGCGCAAATGGGGTGATGTCGTGCGCTGGCGCACGGCCCGCGACAAGAAAACTTCAGGAAGGAGCGGAATTGAGGCCGCCCGCGTTGCCGGATCGCCAGACGATGCCGAGGGCGCGCTTGAAGAGCGATGGCGCGCGCGTGAAGTCGCCGGCTTGCGGCAGTTGCGCATGATCGTTCGATGCTTCCGATGCAGCTTCGATCGCCTCCGGTTCGGGAACGGGCTCCGGAACCGGCGCGAGCTTTTCGCGCGCGTCGCCGCAACGCTGGTTCAGCACGCGGCGCATGTCGGGGTCGTCGATCAGCGCTTGCGCGGTCGCCATGCCGCGCTCGAATTGCAGCGCATAGGCGATATCGGTGAAATCTTCGTAGCGGCCGCTATCGGCCAGCTCGTACGCCAGTTCGAGCGTGCGCCGGCGTTTCCATGCATCGAGATCGTCGTGGGCCGTGCTCAAGGTGTCCTCTTCTTCGCGATGAGGTGCCGAAGATGTTAGCCCGCGCCAAACTTTTTTCCGTTGTCGCGTCACAACAAGCAGACGAAAAGCATTCGCGATTTCAAACAAAAAGCGCTTGCCTGAAGCACTGGATTCGCGATAGTCCTCGCTTGACAAGGCTCGTGTAAGGTATTTAATTCACTCACCCGCCTCGCTGCGAAATGATGGGCGGCCGCCGACATGTCCTGTCTGCGCTGTGAAGCAGTCCCGACGTATGGATGTTCGCTCCGGTGCGGAGCGCGATGTGCCTTTATCGGAGCCGCGTCATGAACCCGCTTTCAGGAAGTCCGGCACGCGTGGCCGCTCTCGCTCTCGGCTGCGCGCTCGTCACGTCCGTAACCGGTTGCGGCGGCTCCGATTCCACCGATACGTCCGTCCCCGACGCCATCACGCAGATCATGAAAAAGCCCATGTATCAGGGCGCGACGTGGGCATTGCGCGTCGTCGATCTGAACTCGGGCGATCTCGTCTACGACATGAATTCGAACGCGCAGGTGTATGTGGCGTCGGTGCGCAAGGTGTTTTCGCTCGGCGCGGCGCTCGATCAATACGGCGCGCAGCATCAGTTTCAGACGCCGGTGTATCGCACGGGAACCGTCGATGCGGCCGGCACGCTCAACGGCAATCTCGTGCTCGTCGCGAGCGGCGATCTCTCGATGGGCGGCCGCACGAACGCCGACGGCACGCTCGCCTGGACCAACTTCGACCACAACGAAGCGAACAATCTCGGCAACGCGCAGATCACCGCGCCCGATCCGCTCGCGGGCTACGACGCGCTCGCGGCGCAGGTGGCGGCAGCGGGCATCAAGCAGGTCAACGGCGAAGTCGTCATCGACGATCGGCTTTTCGAACCCTTCGACTTTCGCGGCGAATTTCAATTGCGGTCGATCTTCGTGAATGACGATGTCGTCGATACGATCATCTCGCAGGGCAGCGCCGGCTCGGCGACGCCGGTGGACTATCGGCCGAAATCATCGGCGTTCACGGTGCAATCCACGTTGATGACAGCGGCGGCGGGCACCGAGGCGAAAATCACCGTCACGCCGACGGACCCGACCTGCTTCGGCTCGCTTGCCTGCACCGGCACGATCGGCGGTTCGATTCCGGCGAATTACGTGCCGCCGATCGTGCCGAATTTCCCGGTCATCCGCACGTTCCGCATCACCGCGCCGCAGAACTATGCGCGCACGGTGCTCATCGAGGCGCTCGCGCGCGCCGGCGTGAGGGTCACGGCGCCGGCTGTCGAAAACAACCCGACGCAACTTCTGCCCGCGAAGAATTCATATTCCGCCGATACGCGCGTCGCGCAGCTCACATCGCAGCCGTACAGCGAATATTCGAAGTGGATTCTGAAGGTCAGCTACAACATCGGCGCGGACACGAGCCTCATGCTCTTCGGCGTCGCGAACAACGGTTCGACCACGCTTCAGTCGGCGCTCGCGGCGGAGAACGCGAAGCTATCCGCCGCGCCGTTCAACGTGCCGATGAGCCAGACGCATTTCATCGACGGCAGCGGCGGCGGCGAAACGACGGCGACGCCGGTCGCGGTCATCGCGATGTTGCGCGCGATGAACGGCCGTCCGGCGTTCCCGGCGTATCTGGATTCGATGCCCTTTCTCGGCGTCGACGGCTCGCTCGCGAGCACGACCGACTTCGAAGCCGATCCGACGCTCGCGGGCGCGAAAGGCAAGGTGTACGCGAAGACGGGAACGTACGTGACCGGCATCGAAAACCCCGACGGCACCGCGACGACCACGCTCAAAGGTCAGGCGCTCGCGGGTTATATCGACGCGAAAAGCGGACGAAGGCTCGCGTTCGCGCTGATCGTGAACAACGTGCCGATCAGCGACGTGCCCGACATCATCAACGTGTTCAACGACGAAGGCACGATCGCAGCGAACATCTGGAAGCTGCAGTGAGCCGCTTTCGGCTCACCATGCGCCGGCGAATGCCAGCACCGCGCGATTGAACGCGCCGGGACTCGCGACGTTCATGCCGTGCGATGCGCGCGCGATCGTCTGACGCTCCGCGAACTCGATCCACTCTTCGAGCTTCTCGACGTTGTTGCGGAACATGCGCGGGCTTTTCTCGCCGTCGATCAGCAGCGTGCGGCACTTGATGTCGCGCGCCGCTTCGCGCGTGTATGCGGGCAGCGGATCGCGGAATTGCTTCGGCAGCGTGAGCGCGTTATCCAGCGCCATGCGACGGAAGCTCTCCGTGCTCTTCTTCCAAAAGCCCGGCATGCTGACCGAATCCACGAACATTTCGAGGCCGCGGTCGAATTCGCCCTGTTCGATCAGCTCGGCCACGCGCGTGCGCAGCGCGTTGGTCGCGGGCGGCAGCCTGGCGGGCGTGGCCTGCGGCGAGGTTTGCAGCGGACCGCCCGGATCGGCGAGCGTGAGCGTCTTCACGAGCCGTGGATACTCGCGCGCCAGATGAAACGCGACGCAGCCGCCGCGCGAATGCCCGACGAGATGCACAGGCGCGAGATCGAGCGCCTCGATGAACTCCGCCATTTCCGCGACATGCGCTTCCCAGCCGAATTCGCCTTGCACGAAAGCATCGACGGCGGGCCAGTAATGCGACAGGCTCGGCGCGATCACGCGGAAATGCTTCGCGAGCGACAGAATCTGCGCGTCCCAGTAGCGGTAATCGCACAGCGAGCCATGCACGAGAACGAGCGGCTCGCCCTCGCCGCACTCGACATACGGCACGGAAATGCCCGATTTCGTCGTGGCAAACGACGGTTCAGGCAGACCTTGCACGACAGTGAGGACGGAGAGATCGGTTCGCGCGTTCATGAGTTAGCTCCTTGGATGCGACTATGCGCCGCGGCAAAGCAAAAGAAAAACGCATAATTTTGATAGAATCGTTCAGAATTTCTGATAGCAACCGGTCGCTCACCATGAAAGCGCTCGATCTGGACGTCCTTTCGATGATCATCGCCGTCGCGGATACCGGCAACATCAGCCGCGCGGCGGAGCTCGTGCATCGCTCGCAGTCGGCGGTCAGCATGCAGATCAAGACGCTGGAAACCGCGCTGGGCAAGGCGCTGTTCGTGCGCAAGCCGCGCAGCGTGGTGCCGACGCAGGACGGCGAAGTGCTCCTCACCTACGCGCGGCGCATGATCGCGCTGCGCGACGAGGCATGGGCGGCGGTCGTACGGCCGGACGTGACGGGACGCGTGGTGATCGGCGTGCCGGACGATTACGCGTCGTCGCTTTTTCCGCCGATCCTCAAGAAATTCTCGGCGACGTATCCGAAAGTCGAGATTCAGGTGGTCGGCCTGCCGAGCGTCGCGCTCGCGCCGATGGTGAAAGACGGCTCGGTCGATCTTGTCTGCGCGACGCGCGTGAAGGGTTTGTCGGGCGAATTTCTCCGCCACGAGCCGATGGTCTGGGCCGCCGCGCCCGGCACCGAGATCTGGAAGGAGCGGCCCTTGCCCATCGCCGTGTTTTTGCCGGGCAGCGTCGCGCGCGAAAACGCGATCCGCAGCCTGGAGCGCGCGCGCATCGGCTATCGCACGTCGTATGAAAGTCCGAGCCTGCTCGGTCTGCTGACGATGGCCGAAGCCGGTCTCGCCGTGACGCCGCTCGCGAAATGCGCGGTGCCGGCGCATTTCACGCTGCTCGGGCCGGCGCAAGGCCTGCCCGATATTGGCACGCTCGAAGTGGTTCTGGCGCGCAGCGCGGCGTCGAAACGGCCGCCGTGCGACTTTCTCGCCGAACGCATCATGGCCGAGTTGCGGCGCTGATCTCGGCTTGGATTGCCTGAACACGGCGCGCGGTCCACGCGCGCAACATGCCGTTCGATACGACCATCGGCAACGACGCCGCCATGATCCGGTACACGTCGTTGCGGCGCACCTTCGAGACCTTCCGCGGATCGAGCCACGCTTCGTTGCGCGCGAGCAGGACGAGCGTATCGAGGCCGATCATGATCGGCCAGAGACACGCGAGACGCAGACGGATCGCGCTCGCCGGAATCGCGAGCGTGTAATCGACGGCGTCTTCAAACAGCGCGAGCGACGTGCGCAGCAATTCGAAAAGCACGGGCCGCGCGCGCGCCGACGTTTCGGGCCGCAACACATCTTGCGGCGTGAGGCCATGCCGCGCGAGCATCGATTCGGGCAGATAGCATCGGCCGATGCGCAAATCCTTCGCGCAGTCGCGCAGCACGTTGGTCATCTGCAGCGCCTTGCCGAAGCGCACGCCGAGCGCGAGCATCGTGTCGGGCGCGGCTTTCAGCGTGCCGGGCATATGCGCGTACGTCATCTTCGTCCAGAATTCGCCGACGCAACCCGCGACGAGATACGTATAGCGATCCAGTTCGCCGAATTCCCGCAACGCGACGATCTCGCCCGATGTTTCGTCGGGAAACGTGCGCAGATCGAACTCCATGCCGGTGGAAAGCGTCGTGACGATGTCGCGCACGGCGGCCCGGTCGTCGGCGTTCAATTGCGGCAGGATCGCGAGCGCCGCATCGAGCGATTCGAGCAGCGCGCGTTCGTCCGGCTGCGCCTGCTGCCCCGCGACCTCACCCGCGATGCGCGCGAGCGCGCCGTCGTCGGGCGCACCGTTGATTTGCGCGCGCAGCGAGAGCAGCAATTCCAGCCGACGCTGCGGCGAAATCAGCGATGTATCCGCGATCGTATCGGCGGCGCGCGCAAGCAGATACGCGAGCCCGATGGGGTCGCGCATGCCCGCCGGCAAAATGCGCAGCGTGAGATAAAACGACCGCGACACGCTCTTGAGAAGCGGGCCCAGCAGGAAGGCCCGGGGCGAATTGTTCATGACTTGGATCGGATGACTCGGCCGGAAGCGCGTTGGAAAGCGCGCCGCGGCATTGTATCCGTCCTCGTCGATTTCCTCCGGCAGCGACCGGCTCAGTCACGCGGCCCGTAATCCAGCTTCGGATACCAGTTCGTTCCGCGTCCCTCGGGCGTCATGTCGAGCACGGTCCAGAGCGGCATGAGATCGGGCGCGCCGCGCGGATCCTCGTTCGGATCGGCGGTCGAAAAATCCATCTCGCCGCTCCAGAAATGACGGATCACGCCGTCACGCCGCGTGAAGACGTTGAGCGCGGGATCGTCGCCACCTTCCTTCGATATCGCGTGATAGTCGCGGCTGAAGTTGCCGTTCGTATCGGAGAAAAGCCGCAGGTCGCGCCAGCCGCGCTCCTTCTTGAACGCGACGAGTTTCGCGAGCGGCGAACGCGCGATCACCGCGAGCGCCACGCGCTGCTCGATATCGCGCGCCTCGCCGTCCCACGCCGACAAGAGCGACGTGCACATCGGACACGGCCGCTCGCGCTGCGGCCCGAACATGTAGCTATACGTGACGAGCGTGTCCTTGTCGCCGAAGAGCCCGGCGAAATCGACCGCGCCACGCTCGCCGTCGAATCGATAATCGCCCGTCACTTCGCCGCCGGGCGGCAACGCGCGACGCATCTGCGCGACGCGCTCGATATGCCGGCGCAAGTCGATTTCCTCGGCCAGCAACGCGGTGCGCGCCCGGCGATATTCGGCGCTTTCGTTGGGAAATCTCATCGTCGCGCGCTGCGCGAGTTCATCGGCGGGAATGTAGTTCGTGGTCGTGCTCATATCCGATCTCCTTTCAGAATGGGCGATTCAGTCGCGGTCCGGCGCGCCGAGCGGAAACAGCGACCGGTAAGGCCGCGCTTCGTCGACGGCGCGCGCGAACGACGGCCGCGCGAGCAGCCGCTTGCGATACGCGATCACGTTCGAATACCGCTCCGCGATGCGATGACACCAGTCCGCATAGAACAGGAACGGCGCGGCGCCGCAATCCGCGAGGCTGAACGCGTCGCCCGCCGCCCATTCGCGCGCGGACATCTTGCGATCGAGAAACGCGTACGACGTGTCGAGCATCGCGCGGGCATCGGCGACGCCGCGCGCGTCGCGCTCGTGCGGATCGCGCATCGCGTCGAAAACGATCTTCTGCTGCGGCGTGGACACGTAGTTGTCGAAGAAACGATCCATCCAGCGCGTTTCGAGCGCGGCGCGCGGATCGTCGGGAACGAGGCGCACCGGGCCGGCGTGATACAGCCCGAGATATTCGATGATGACCGTCGATTCGATCACCGGGCTGCCGTCGTCGACGAGCACGGGAAAGCGCTTCATCGGCCAGATTTCGGCGAGTTCGGCCATCGAATGCGGCGTTTCGGGCGTCAGCGCGCGCCATTCGAACGGCGTGCCGTTCTCGTACAGCGCCACCAGAACTTTCTGACAGTAAGACGAAAACGGATGTGCATAGAGTTGCAGGCTCATCGGGCTGTCTCCAGATAGTCGAGCGGATTGCGGACGCGGCGCAGCGATCGCGACATTTGCAGCGCCGGCTACTTCCACGACGAACGGCAGCGCTACGGATCGACCATGAATCGAGAAATTTTGTTGTGCGCCGCAGCGTGAACGCTGCCGATTTGCTAACGTGCGCGCTCGAAGAAATTCCAACGGACATCGTGTGCATTGTCCGTCGAGGCCGGTCTAAAAGAATGAAGCGCAAAAGCAAAATCGAGATCGTCTTTGCCGACGATCGCCCCGTCGTTTTATATGGGCTGCAAAGCTGGTTCGAGTCGAGTGACCGGTTTCGGGTGTCGGCGTGCGTCAGGAACGCCGATAAATTGCTCGCGAGGCTGAAGACGACGAGCTACGACGTAATCGTGCTGAGTTGCGGCATGGAAGGCTCGCCGGCTGACGACTTCGCGTTTTTGCGGGAGATGCGCGCGGCGTGTCCGGATACGCCGGTCGTCGTTTTCACCGACGGAACCAACGCCCACGCGCTCGCCGAGACGCAGCGCGCAGGCGCGGCGGGCCTCGTGAGCATGCGCGAGGGCGCGGGCGAGTTCGAACGCGTATGCGAGCGCGTGCTTTCCGGCGCGACAGGGATCGTCTCGGCGCGCATCGCCGCTTATCGCGACGCCGCCGTTTCTTCCGATGCCGCGCCCGACTATTGCGGCGAAAGCATGAGCGTCACGCAGTTGACCGTGCGGGTCTGACTGCGGCGACGTTATCCGCCGGTACCTTGGCGATTTCGTGCGGATTCTCTGACCATCACTGCCGAATAACGTTCGGGTGGCCGCGTCAGCGGCCACCCGAACCAGCATCATGATCAGAACTGGCGTCTATCAGAAAAATATTCTTCAAAGTCGACTGCATTGCATCTCGATCTTCTTTATCTATTTCAATCGAAACTTTCCTACTATTATTCCAGTGAAAGCAGTCCTCTGAGTCCGGCAGGAAATACAAATCCAATGCCGAGTCATAAAGCGAGTACTTTAGATTTTTAGTTTTTTTGCCATAAATTTGATCTTGCGCTTCTACATATACAAATTTTGGCTCCTCAAACGCATCACGAGAAATAGAAATATACCGTGGCGGCTCCGAATCAACCCAGAGCGTCACTGCATAAAGCCCGTCGTCTTCGAAATCCTTGTCAATCAGAACTTTTAAAGCCTTCATCTGAAATCCCTCCGTCAGCATGCCCCGCTATTGTTCTTGAAACCCTTTCCACCGTTACGAACTTTATTAAAATCGTCTCCCGAGAATTTATAAATTTTTCCCGTGGCTTTTTCATGAATAGTGAGTTCATCAAGTCCTAAGTGCTGCGCCATATTCTTTAGGCTTCGCTTGCAGAAGGAACAAATTTCCTTACCTTCAATAGTCAAAGTTCCTTTTCCACCGCGGAGACCTTCATCGTGCGCTTGCAACATTGCATCGATTTCTGCATGCATATCAAAGCGACTGTTATTAGGACCAGACATACCCGATAAAGTCGGACCATCGATTCGCGGAACACGCTCAGTTGGGTTCACCCCCGTAAAAACCCTTCCCGCCATTTCGAAAATGGCATCAACAGTCGCAAGCCCCCACGGATCAATCCACCCGATCGGGTTAGGCGCATACTGATACAAATTTAAGCCACCGGCCAGCCCAATCGGATCCTGACTGATGAACCGTCCCGCATGCGGATCATAGTACCGGAACAGGTTGTAATGCAGCCCGCTTTCCTCGTCACAGTACTGTCCCGGCATTCGCAACGCCTGCTCGAACGGCCCGCTTCGCGCCACGTTTGCCCGCACCGCGCCCCAGGCCGCATAACTCCCGCTCCATACCACCCGCCCTTCCGCATCCGTCACGTCGCGGGCCGTGCCCGTCGGATCCGTCTGGTAGTAAAAGACCTTCATCTTCGCCGTATCGCTCGACCGGTCCACCCGCGCCAGCGGTGCATACGTCCGCTTCGGGTCGTACACATACGTGCGACTGCTTGCCTCCCCCTCCCGCTCCTGTACGAGCCGTAAGCCTTCCCACACGAACCGCGTGTGCCGCTCCGACTTTCGAGCCACGTCGAACACACGCTTTCCGATTCGGCGTCCTAACGCGTCATACTGATACCTCGCCCGCACTATGCCGTCGTCGCTCCATAGCAGATGACCCTCCCCGTCCCAGCCAAGCTGAAGGTGATTGCGTCGAATCAGTTGTCCCCACGCGTCGTACGTGTAGTCGATTCCCCGATACCGCCTCAGCAGGTTGTCCAGCAACGGCGCCATCTTGTGGGCCGACACCCCGCCTTCATCGTCCAGAAGATTGCCCGCAGCATCCCACGTGAAGCGCTCGATATCGGAAATCTCCGCACTGCGCCACAGCAAATGGCCCGCACGGTCATAGTCATAGACGGTGCGACCGCGCAACCGATCCACGCTCTCGACCAGTTCACCCCGGCTGTCGTACTGATTACGCCACCACAAGGCGCTCTCCGACTCCGTTGGCACGCCTTGCCCGGCGTGCCGAACGCTCGCTCGCTGCCAGGCTATCTGGCCCATCGGTGTGTAGTTCGTGTGCAGGGCCAAACTTCCCTGCGTGCGGACGATCTCCCTATGCAGCGCATCGCGCTCGAAGTCCGCGATCACTTCGCCATCTATCTGAATCTGATGTGCGTGCCCCGAGCCGTAGTACAGCGTTTGGACTAGCTGACCATCGGGCAGTCTCACCGCAACCGCGTTTCCCAGCATGTCGCGCTCATACTGCACTTTGCCGTTCGCACCCTGCTCGCTCAACAACTGCCCGGCCGCGTCATAGTCGAAACGCACCGTGTCGGTCACGATGTCCAGCAACTCTCCCATAGTCGTCGGCACCCGCCGTGCCTCTTGCAACTGGCCCAACAAATCGTATCGATACGCCGTGCGGCTATGTTCGCCTAGTCGCTTTATCAGCCGTCCCAATGCGTCGCGTTCGTGTATCTCGAGACGCTCAGACTGTCCCGCGCGCACGCTCACGTACTGCAAGAAGCCTGCTGCATCATAACTATGATTGCGCACACTTCCGTCCACGCGCACTTCACGGGTCAATCGCCCCAATGCATCCCAGGCGAACTCGTAGCTCGCGCCGTTGCCGTTGGTCAGCCGCTGAACACGTCCGTGCGCGTCGCGCTCGTAGCGCACGCGGTGGCCTTCCGCGTCAATGTAGGCCGTTATCGGTGTATGACTTCCCTGTCTGGATCAGCTTCACGCTGTTGGGCGTCGTTCTGCTCGGGCTCTTCGGCTGGTTCAAATATCAATTGCTCTCCGATGGCGCGTCGGTCGAAAAGCTGATCGTCGATATCGGGAAGATGACGCCGCCGCCCGCGCCACGTCTGCCTCGTCTGCGCGAACTGCTGAAAGAAGAAATTACCGCGGGCACGGTCAGCGTAGATGAAGACGCGAGTCACAGCGGCGTGACGTTCCGGGGCGACGCGATGTTCGCTCCGGGCGGCATCACGGTGCATAGCTCGATGGCCCCGTTGATCGCGAAGATCGCACGCGAAGTGGTCAAGGTGCCGGGCAAGGTCACCGTAACGGGCTATACCGATAGCGTGCCGGTAACGAGCCGCCAGTTTACTTCCAACGATGCGCTCTCGCTCGAGCGCGCCACGCAGGTCATGCAGATGTTGCAGGCATCGGGCATACCGGCGAACCGTCTGGAGGCCGTCGGCCGAGGCGCCGCCGATCCTGTCGGCGACAACGCCACCGCTCAAGGCCGAGCGCTGAACCGGCGCGTCTCCATCAACGTGACGCCCTAGCGCGCCCTCGCCGCATCACAACGGATACTGAAAGATGAAGAAGTTGCTATCGTTTCTGAGTTCGCGCGGGTTCCTGGCATCGCTTGTACTGGTATTGCTCGCGCTCGGCGTCTGGTTTCTTGGACCGTACATCGCATTCGGCGGATTGAAGCCGCTCGAAAGCATCGCACTGCGCGTCCTGATCGTTGCGTTGCTGTTTTGCGCCGTCGTGCTCTGGATCAAACGCTGGTCGATGGGCGCCGTCTTCGTTGCGCTGCTTTGCCTGCTCATCTGGTATGCCGCACCGCTCTTGAGCTTCGGCGAGACGACACCGTTCGCGCCGATCGAAGCGCGCGTAATCGCGATTGCAGTCGTGATCGCGCTTTTCGTGATGTCGGTCCTCTATCGGCTCTGGCAACGGATGCGCCGCGACCCGGACTTCCTGCGCATGACGCTTGCGGTCGATCGCGA
The DNA here is from genome assembly GCF_023630765.1 of Caballeronia sp. ATUFL_F2_KS9A. Classification (NCBI taxonomy): domain Bacteria; kingdom Pseudomonadati; phylum Pseudomonadota; class Betaproteobacteria; order Burkholderiales; family Burkholderiaceae; genus Caballeronia; species Caballeronia sp. ATUFL_F2_KS9A. The sequence continues at coordinate 111,703 of NZ_JALQEK010000033.1, forward strand.
CAAAGGCCCGTCAGCGGCCAGCCCACGACTGCGGGAAATCGAGGCCCGCATGAATGTCGCGCTCGATCGGCTCAAGACGATGCATACAGGCGCACGAGGCGTCGCGCGGCTCTTCCAGGGAACACGCCATCTCTATCAGTTGCCTTGGTTCATCGCACTGGGTTCGGCCGAATCAGGCAAAACACGCGTGGTTTGCAACTCGGGGCTTGCGGTGCTCACAGGAAATGCACCGTTGCCCGCAAGTTTGAAGCGTTCGTCGTCGGACGCATTGGTGGACTGGTGGCTGACCAACGATGCAGTCTTCATCGATACTGCCGGGCACTTCGTGCATCCGGGCAGCTCCGGGTATTCGCTGCCACCCCCCACAGCGCCGACGCATAACTTCGACGACACTTTCAGCCAAAGACTGTCTGGCGTGCAACCATTGTCAGAGAAGCGCTCGGCCGAAGTCGACCAGACCGGTTATCGCCGTCAGGCCGACACCGACGAATGGTTTGGCTTCTTGCGCTTGCTGCGCCGTTGCCGTCCGCGCACGCCGATCAATGGCGCATTGCTGACCGTCAAGCTCGATCTGCTCACCCATCCTGATGCATCCCTGCGCGAAGTCGAAGCCCAGGCATTGCGCGCACGTCTCACGGATCTGCGCGCAACGCTCGGTATTCGCTTTCCCGTGTATTTCATCGTCACGCAAATGGATCGATTGCCGGGTTTCGGCGAATATTTCTCCTCGCTAACCGAGGAAACCCGCGCCCAAATCTGGGGCTTCACTCTGCCGTTCGAAGATGCGTCGTTCGAAATGCGCTATGCGGATGAACTCACGGCATTGGCGGGGCGCCTGACCGCAGGTGTCAACACGCGCCTCGAAGACGAGTACGACATGAAGTGCCGCCGTCAGTTGGCCGCTTTGCCCGAAGCGTTTTCTGCGCTCATTGCGCCGCTCTCGGGCCTGCTCGCGCAAACGTTCCTCGACTCTCGCTACGACAACACTCAGCATCACACGATGTTGCGCGGCGTGTACTTCACGAGTGCGGCTCAGGGCGGAGTTCCTGCGGAGCCCGAGCGGTTGACCATCATGCAGCGTCTCGCCGCCGGATTCGATTTGCCGCCGCCAATCCGCAGCGCCACGTCAACGAGCACTCACAGCCACTTCTTGCGCGATGTCTTTTCGAAGGTGATTCTCCCCGAATCGCATCTGGTGCGGCCGAATCTGCGCTGGGAATATCGCTCACGGGCGCTGCGTTTGCTGGGGCACGCCGTTGTAGTGTCGCTCTTCGTGTGGCTGGCCCTTGCACTGCGGGTGAGTTTCGGCAACAACGGTGATTATCTGCAAGTCATCGCGCGAAAAGCGCAGGCGCTCACGGCCAAGGTCACGCAACTTTATCGCGAGCCCAAACCAGCGCTCATTCCCGACACGCTGACCGAAGCTCGCTATCTGCCCGCCTGGACCGGCCTCGATCTGGCCGATCCGGACACCGGATTCCGCTATGGTCTTTATGCCGCGCCCAGTGTCGTCAACGCGAGCGAGCAAACCTACCGCGCACTTCAGGACAATCTCCTGCTCCCCCAGATCGTGCGTCGTATGGAGGCGGTCATCACCGAGGCCATCGACGGCAAGGATGCACACACGACGTATGCGGCGCTACGCGTCTACCTGATGCTGCACGATCGCTCGAAATACAACGCCGAGGAGATCAAGACCTGGGTGTTCGACGACTGGTCGCGCACCGATAGCGCATCGATTTTCGGCGGACGTGCGTCGATGCTTGGCCATGTGGAGCAACTCTTCTCGGGCGAGCGCATCGTTCAGTCGCCGCTCATTCGCAACGATGCGCTTATCGAGCGCGCGCGCGCGTTTCTCGATACGAGCAACGGCACCCAGCGGCTTTACGAGCGCGCGAAAGCCGCGATGCGGCAGGACGCGCCCGACGATTTCACGCTCTTGCGCGCGGTCGGCCCGCAAGCCGGAACAGTGTTCACCCGCGCAAGCGGTGATCCGCTCTCGCGCGGCGTGCCCGGGCTTTTTACCTTCGACGGTTATCGCAACGTGTTCGATAAGCGTCTGACGGAATTCGTACGCGCAGCGCGCGATGACGACGCATGGGTCATGGGCCGCGCCTATCTTTCGAGCTGGCCGGATGGCGGACTCGAAACAGCTCAAAAAAAAACGCTTGAGATCGCGCGTGCCGCCGCAGACGTGGACGACGCTTTGACCGACGCCATCCGGCGGCTGTATCTGACCGAGTACGCGCTGCAGTGGGACGCCTTCCTTGCGGATATCCGGCCGATCACGGGGTCGACCCTTGCGTTCAATCTGCAGGTCCTGCGCGCGTTCGCGGCTCCCGATTCGCCGCTGGCGCGTCTCGCCCGCGCAGCGGCACGCGAAACCACGCTGACACAAAAGATCACTGGCACCAGCGGTACGCTCATCGACAAGGCGGCGAGCAAGCTCGACGAGAAAGCAAAGTTGCTCGGTATTCGCGCGCAAGAACGCGTCGAACGCGAACTGGTCGATAACCGCTTTTCTCCGCTGCGTGAAATCGTCACGGGCAACACGCAAGCGGCGCAGGAAGGACAAACGGCCGCTGCATCCGCCGGCAAGGTCGGCCTCGATAACCTGGCGACCCTGCTCAGCGAGACTTATACGGCGCTCACGATCGCCGACAATGCGCTGGTCAATAACGGCCTTCCGCCGCCGAGCGATGCCTCGGCCAAGCTGAAGATGGCCGCGGCGACGATGCCCGCGCCGTTTCGCGAGGTCTTGTTGAAGCTTGCTGCCCAAGGCTCGCGCGACGTGAATGGCGGTGTCGGTCAATTGCTGTCGCGTCAGACGCAAGCGGTGGTCGGCGATGCATGCCGCCTCGCTGTGGAAGGCAACTATCCATTTGCGCCCGATAGCAAACGCGACATCAGCATCGAGGATTTCACGCGCGTATTTGCGCAAGGCGGCCTGATCGACGATTTCTTCACGAAGAACCTCGCTCCCTTCGTCGACACATCTTCCCAGCCATGGCGCTACAGAACCTTGCCGGGTTCAACCGAGCCGGTGCAGGGACCGAGCCTTGAACCGTTCCAGCAGGCACAGGCCATCCGTCAGGTCTTTTTCGGCGATCAGGGCAAGCAGCTTGCGTGGAAGGCCGAATTGCGCGTCCCGGAACTGGATCCGACGATATTGGGCCTGCTCATCGACATCGACGGGCAAAGCACACAATATCAACACGGTCCGGTGACGCCGCTGAAGTTCTCCTGGCCGGGGCCGCGCGGCGGCGTGCATGTAGAACTGACGGCAAACCCGCGGGTCGGCGCGGACACATCGACGATTGCCGCAGACGGCCCTTGGGCCCTTATGCGTCTGATGCGCCGCGGGCAGATCGTGCAGACCGCCACGCTCGGCCGCACGCGCGCGGTGTTCGACTTCGACGGCCGTAAGGCCGCGCTCGATATCTCCAGCGCGGGGAGCGTCGCAAATCCGCTCACGAGCGACGTGCTCACCGGATTTCACTGCCCGAGCGCTCTGCCAACGTTCAACCTTGCAGATAGCGGGCCACCGCCGGGGCTGCCATCCGCGTTGACAGCTCCGGCAAATGCAACGCAAACAGGTCAAGCACGTCGAGAGGAGAACGCCACCAAAACTTTCTGACAGTAAGAGTAAAACGGATGTGCGTAGAGTTACAGGCTCATCGGGCTGTCTCCAGATAGTCGAGCGGATTGTGGACGCGGCGCAGCGAGCGCGACGCTTGCGGCGCCGGTTACTTGCACGACGAAGGGCAACGCCACAGATCGACCTTTGCCGACGATCGCGGTCGTTTTACATAGGCTGCAAAGCTGGTTCGAGTCGAGTGACCGGTTTCGGGTGTCGGCGTGCGTCAGGAACGTCGATAGATTGCTCGCGAGGCTGAAGACGACGAGCTACGACGTAATCGTGCTGAGCTGCAGCATGGAAGGCTCGCCCGCCGACGACTTCGCGTTTTTGCGCGAGGTGCGCCTGGCGTGTCCGGATACGCCGGTCGTTGTTTTTACCAACGCAACCCACGCTCACACGCTTGCCGAGACGCAGCGCGCGGGCGCGGCGGGCCTCGTGAGCACGCACGAGGGCGCGGGCGAGTTCGAACGCGTATGCAAGCGCGTGCTTTCCGGCGCGAGAGGGATCGTCTCGGCGCGCATCGCCGCTTAGACGCCTCCCCCCGCCACGGACCACTAGACAATTCCGATCATGCGCGCAGATACGTGGCTACCACCGCGCTCCTGAGCCGATCGAGTGCTTGCTGCCGCCGTTTCAATATCAGAAGAGATTCGACCATCATCAGATCGTGTTTCAGGCGATCGTCCATTATCGAGGCGGCTTCGATCTGTTTAATCAGCGTGTAAATCCGAACCGCGCACTGTTTGTCGCTCAAAAGCGACGTGTCGAGCTCTTGTTGCAGACATTGAATGGCGCTGACGAGGTCATATTGATTCATGCGGCGGGCATAAGCGAAAGAGGTTTGCAAGCGCGTCTCTCGTAGTAAGCAATGCGTATGCCCTAACGCGGTGAAGCGTGAAAAGCAAAGCACAATAAAACGTTTGTTGCGTGCATTCCGAAGCTTTCTAATTACAGGCTCGAATTCACGACGAGCCGACAAGATGGCTGACCTGACATCCACGCGCGACACCTATCGCTCGGGACACGCGTCTCGCGCGCTGATTTCCAAAGACGTGCTCTACCGATGGCTCTCCTGGACCATCCCCGCAATCGTGGTGCTGCTATGGGAAATCGCGGCGCGCCTCGGACTGATCGCGCCGCAGGTCCTCCCGGCACCGAGCAGCGTCTTCGAAACGGCCGTCCACATGGCGCAAAACGGCGAACTCTTCGTGCACCTGGGCGTGTCGCTGCTGCGCGCCGCGGGAGGCTTCGTCATCGGCGGAACGATCGGGCTCGCGCTCGGCATCGCCGTCGGATTCTCGCCGCTCGCGCAAGCGCTCCTCGACCGCTCGATCCAGATGGTGCGCGCCATTCCTTTCCTGGCGATGCTGCCGCTCGTCATCGTCTGGTTCGGCGTCGGCGAAATCGCCAAGATCTTTATGGTCGCGCTCGCGGTGCTCTTCCCGATCTACATCAACACGATGCTCGGCATTCGCCAGATCGATTCGAAACTGATGGAACTCGCCCGCGTGATCGGCCTGAACCGAACGGCGATCGTGCGACGAATCATCCTTCCCGGCGCGATGCCGTCGATCCTCACCGGCGTGCGTTACGCGCTCGCCCACGCGTGGCTCGCGCTCGTCATCGCCGAGACGCTGGCCACGACGAAAGGCATCGGGTTCCTCGCGATGGACGCCCGCGAATTCCTGAACACCAACGTCATTCTGCTCACCATCATCATCTACGCGATCATCGGCGTCGTCGCGGATGCGCTCGTGCGCCTGCTCGAAGCCCGCTATCTCTCGTGGCACGCGAACTACGCGAAAGGGGCGCGCACATGACGGCCATCGTTACGCGCCGCGACGCGCGCGTCGGTTCGCCGGCGCTGGCGGTGTCCGTGCGCGGACTGCAAAGACGCTATGGCAGCCGCGTCGTCATCGATGCACTGGACCTCGATATTCGCAAAGGCGAATTCGTCGCGCTGCTCGGCGAAAGCGGATGCGGCAAGACAACGCTGCTACGCGCGCTCGCGGGGCTCGATTCCCCCGACGCCGGGTCGATCCGCGCGCCGGAACGTCCGTCCGTCGTGTTTCAGGAGCATCGCCTGCTGCCCTGGTCGACGTTATGGCAGAACGTCGCGCTCGGCTACGAGAATACGATTGGCCGGACGGGCGCGGCGCGCGCGCTGGCCGAAGTCGGACTCGCCGGCCGCGAGGACGACTGGCCGCGCAATCTGTCGGGCGGTCAGGCGCAGCGCGTGGCGCTGGCGCGGGCGCTCATCCACGATCCCGCGCTGCTGCTGCTCGACGAGCCGTTCGCCGCGCTCGATGCGCTCACGCGCATCCGCATGCACGGTCTCGTCAAGGAACTCGTCGCGCTGCATCGGCCAGGCGTGCTGATCGTCACGCATGACGTCGACGAAGCGCTCACGCTCGCCGACAGGATTCTCGTCATGCGCGCCGGACGCATCGCGGCGTCATTCGAACCCGGCGAACACGCGCCGCAGGCACTGCGCCCCGCCCTGCTCGCGGAACTCGGCGTCCGGTCTCACTGATCACTTTTCCATAAGACAAGAAGGACGAGCATGAACGACTCATCGCTGAGCCGCCGCCGGTTGCTGCGCGCGGCGGGAGGCCTCCTGGCCGGCGCCGCGACCGGCGGATTGTTCCCGGCACGCGCGGCCGAGCCGCGCAAGCTGACGCGCAACACCGATACGGTCCGCATCGGCTGGGGTTACGGCAGCCTGCCCGACATCGCGAAGCAGCGCGGCGTGTTCGAGAAGACGCTCGCCGCGAAAGGCATCAAGGTCGAATGGGTCGGCCCTTTCCCGAACCATGCGCCTTCGATACAGGCCGTGGTCGGCGGCAGCGCCGACTTCGGATTCTGGGGATCGACGACTCCCGCACTCGCCGCGATGCTCGCCGGCTCGCCGATCGTCTTCACCGCGTTCGACATCTATTCGCCGCGCTCGACGGCCATCATCGCGAAGAAGTCGAGCGGCATCGAATCCGTCGCCGATCTCGCAGGCCGCAAGGTCGCCGTCAACCGGTCGGGGCTTGGCGAATTCCTGTTGATCGCCGCGCTGGAGAAGCATCGCGTCGATCGCGACAAGGTCCAGTTCGTCTATCTGAATCCGCCCGACGCGGCGCCCGCCTTCGCGCAAGGCAAAGTCGACGCTTGGTCGATGTGGTCGCCCGGCGTCGACATCTCGCGCTTCTCTAACGACGCGAAAGACATCTTCAACGAAGGCCGCGATCTGGATTTTCTGATCGATTACAGCTCGCTCGTCACGCGCCGCAAGTTCACCGAGGAGAATTCCGAGCTGATCCGCGCGGTGATCGATGCGTATTACGTCGAAGGCGCGTGGCAGTCGGCGCATTCCGCCGAAGCCGAATTGCTCGTGCAGCGCGAGGGCAAATATCCGGATCAGGTGCGCGACTATCTCGCAAGCCTCAAGCGCGTCAATCAGTTTCACGAGCCCGACGATGCCGCTTTCATCGCGCAATTTCAGCGCGCCGCCGACTGGCTGGCCGAGCGCAAGATCATCAACTCGCGCATCAAGGTCGCGGATTACAGCATCAAGGTGTGAATCGAGGAGCGCACGAATGTCTGACGTCAACTATCCGACGAGCGCCGGACCGACGCTCGTCTCCCCGCTGTCCGCCGCGCTCGGCTTTTCGGAGATCGTCGGTGACATCGCCGCGACTGCCGCCGAGCGCGAACGCGGGCACCGGCTGCCGCACGAAGAGATTGCAAAGCTCAAGGCGCTCGGCTTCGGCGCGCTGCGTCTTCCCGTCGATGCAGGCGGAAGCGGCGTTTCGCTGAACGGGCTTTTCATCGTCGCACGCGATCTCGCCGCGGCGGATTCGAACATCGCCCACGCGTTTCGCAATCATCTGTGGCAAGTGGAAGCCGCGCTCCGGAGACGCGAGCAACCGTTCCATGCGCGCGTGCTGGAGCTGACCGCGCAGAAGAAGACCATCGGCCTGAGCTTCGTCGACAGCGACGTGGTCGCCGCCGGCGCGCGCCCGACCAAAGTCCTCAGTCGGCTCGAATGGGATGCGTCGCGCGACGTGTACGTCGGCTCCGGCGACAAGATCTACGCGACGGGCAATCTGTATAACGACGCGTTCACCGGCCTCGCCGTGGAAAGCCGCGCGGGCCGCACCGTGCAGTACGTGCTGGAACGCGGCGCGGGCGTCGACGACGACGATGACTGGCAAGGCTTCGGCCAGCGCCTCACAGGTTCGGGAACGGCGCGGTTTCGCGATGTGACGGTTCCAGCCGCGCAGCTTTATCCGCCCGATCCGCCGAAGTCCGATGAAGCCGCGCCCTGGGGCTTCACGTTTCATCAGGTTTATCTCACCAACTGCATCGCGGGCATCGTGCGGCGCGTGGCGCTGGACGCCGTCGACGTGCTGCGCGCGCGGGGACGCAACTTCTATCACGGTGAAGCCGCGCATCCCGTCGATGAACCCGTGCTGCAATCGCTGCTCGGCCGTATCCGCGCGTATTCGGCGAGCGTCGAAGCGATCGCGGATCGCGCGGCCGGCGCGTTGCAGCGCGCATGGGATCGACACGGCACACGCGACGAATACGAGGCGACGCTCGCGGCCACGCTCGCGGCATCGGAAGCCAAGGTCGTGATCGACGATCTCGCCCCGCAGATCGCAAGTTGGCTGATCGATCTCGGCTCGGGCTCCGTCGTGTCGCGCGTCGGCGCGCTGGACCGGCACTGGCGCAACATCAAGGTGATCGCGTCGCACAATCCGCGCGTCTACAAGGAACGCTTTCTCGGACAGAACCTGCTGACCGGGCAATTGCCGCCCACGGGCGCGTTCTTCTGATCGCGCGCGCCGTCCCTTGTCGAAGGCGGACGGGACGGCGCGCTTTCTTAGTCGAGCAGACGTCGCACGCGCGGCACGACTTCGTGCGCGAAGCGGGCCATGTCGGCCTCGAAGGGCTGGAATTGCAGCATGAAGAGTTCGATGCCCGCGCGATGAAAGTCGACGATGCGCCGCGCGACGGTGTCGTAATCGCCGACGAGGTCCGCGGCCGTGCCGCCGTTCGACCCGACGCGCGCCGATCGCGCGAAGGTCTGGTGCATCACCGCGTTCGGATCGGTATTGGCCTTTTGCCGTTCGCGCAGCGGCTTGTCGAGTTCCGCCAGCGCGAACAGATGTTCGAGATGAGCCTGCGCTTCGTCCTGCGTCTCGCGCGCGATCACGAACGCCGACAGGCCGAAGCGCAAAGGCTCGTGCCCCGCCGGGCGCGCGCGGGCGGAGACATCGGCGATCAGGGCCGCAACGTCGTCGTGCGGCTGGCCGTTGATGAACCACACATCGCCATGCGCCGCGACGAGCGAGCGCGCCGGCTCCGACTCGCCGCCGACATAGATGCGCGGACGCGCGCGAAACGGATCGGCGGGCCGTAACTGATAGTCGTCGATCCGGAAGTTGTCGCCGCGATGCTTCACGGCTTCTCCGCGCAGCAACGCATCGACGACCGAGATCCACTCGCGTCCGTACGCATAGCGCTCGTCATGCTCCGCGAAGCCGATGCCCGCGCGCTCCAGCTCCGGACGATTCCACGCATTGACGAGGTTGATCGCGAAGCGTCCGCCGCTGATGTGCTCGATCTGCTGCGCCATCTTCGCGAGCACGACCGGATGATAGAGATAAGGCTTGATCGCCGCGATGATCTCGATGCGCGACGTAAGCGCAGCCAATGCCGCCGATGCCGTCCACGCTTCGAGCTGATCGAGCGAAGGATCGTGCGGATTGATCGTGTGCTGGGCGACGAGCACGGAGTCGTAACCGAGGCGCTCGGCCTCTAGCACGAGCGCCTTGTTGCGCGCCCACGAGGCATCGTAGGGCTCGGCGGGATCCTGCAACGCCGCGCGACTGCCATGCACGAGCGCCCAGACCCCGAAGCGGGGAAGATTGGACATCGCTTGAATGAACCGAAGGACAGGTTGGAGAGGATGCTCATGCTAACGCCGGGCCCGCCCGCGGCGATCCAATTTCTATCGATAAGGAATTATTCATTTCGCATTTGAAGACTCGGGAAACTGTCTTCCTGAGCGCAGTTCTTCCGATAACCATATGACGGCGCACGGCGAATATGCGAAGCACGCGCCGCGTCATTTGCTACGCACGATTGCTTCGTAGCCGCGGCACGCAAAGTGCCTATAGTCGAAGGCTTCACCACATCATTTCGTCCGTTCCATGAAACCTTCGATCCATCGCCGCGCGCTGATCGCCGGCATCGCATCCATCGTTCTCGCTGCTATGGCGCCCGTTCACGCAAACGCCGAAACGCGCGAAGTGGTCATCGGCTATCAGGACATGGTCGTGCCCTGGCGTTATGCGCAGGCGAGCGGCGCCGTCGAGAAAGCCACCGGATACAAGGTCACGTATCGCAAGCTCGGCAGCGGCGCGGATGTCATTCGCGCGCTCGCATCGGGCTCCATTCAGTTGGGCGAAGCCGGCTCCAGCCCGATCGCGGCGGGCTTGTCGCAAGGCGTCGACCTTTCGCTGTTCTGGATTCTCGACAACATCAACGACGCCGAGGCGCTCGTCGCGCGCAACGGCTCGGGCGTAAGCAAGCTCGCGGATCTGAAAGGCAAGACGCTCGGCGTGCCGTATGTGTCGACGTCGCATTTTCATGCGCTCGTCGCCTTGCAACAGGCAGGCGTCGATCCGTCGACGGTGAAGATCGTCAATCTGCGTCCGCCGGAGGTCGCGGCGGCGTGGGAACGCGGCAATATCGACGCGACGTATATCTGGGACCCGGTGCTCGCCAAAGCCAAGCAGAACGGCAAAGTGCTGATCACGTCGGGCGAAGTGGCGAAGGAATCGGGCAAGGCGACCTTCGACGGCTTCGTCGCGTCGCGCAAGTTCGCGCAGGACAATTCGGCGTTCCTGAACGGTTTCGTCAAAGTGCTCGCCGATACCGACGCGCAATACCGCGATCACAAAGCCGACTGGACCGCCGCGTCGAAACAGGTGCAGGCCGTCGCGCAGGAATCCGGCGCGAATCCCGCCGACGTGCCCGCGAGTCTCGCGCTCTACGCCTTCCCGAGCGCGGGCGAGCAGGCGTCGCCGACCTGGCTCGGCGGCGGAGCGCAATCCGGGGCGGCAAAGTCGCTCGCGGCAACCGCTCAGTTCCTCAAACAGCAGGGCACGATTCAGAACGTGCTCGCGGATTACTCCACGGGCGTCGATCCGCGCTTCGTGCAGCAGGCCGCGAAATGACATCGCTTTCCATCCGCAACCTCGGCGTCACGTATGAGGGCGCGAGCACGCCCGCGTTGCAAGGCGTCGACTTGCAGATCGGCAGCGGCGAGTTCGTCGTGGCGCTGGGTGCATCGGGATGCGGCAAGACCACGCTGCTGAATTGTCTCGCGGGTTTCCTGGAGCCGACCGAAGGCGAAGCGTCGCTGAATGGCGAACCGATCGACGGGCCCGGCGCCGAGCGTGGCGTCGTGTTCCAGAAGCATGCGCTGATGCCGTGGCTGAACGTCATCGACAACGTCGCGCTTGGCTTGCGTTTTCGCGGCGTGAAGCGCGACGAGCGCCGCGAGATCGCGCGTCGCACGCTCGCGCTCGTCGGCCTCGCGCAACATGAACACGCGAAGGTCTACGCGCTGTCGGGCGGGATGCAGCAGCGCGTCGGAATTGCGCGCGCGCTCGCGAGCGATCCCGAAGTATTGCTGATGGACGAACCGATGGGCGCGCTCGACGCCCTCACGCGCGAAACCGTGCAGGAACTCGTGCTCGACGTTTGGGCGCGCACCGGAAAGACGGTGTTCTTCATCACGCACAGCGTGGAAGAGGCACTCTTTCTGGCGACGCGCCTCGTGCTGATGACGCCAGGTCCGGGCCGCATCGAAGAGGTGCACGAACTGCCCTTCTCGCGGGACTACGTTCGCAGCCGCGATGCGCGCGCCGTCAAATCGTCGCCCGCGTTCATCGAATGGCGGGAGCGGCTGACGCGCCGCCTGCATCGCACCGAGACGGAGGCGGCGTGAACCGGCCCGCTCACGATGTCCCGCTGCCGAACGCCCCAAGCGCATCGCCAGCCACGCGACGCGTCACCCGCACGAAGCATCGCGCGCGCTATCGCGGAATGCCGGGCGCGGGGCCGACCGCGCTGCCCAGCGCGCTGTGCGTCGCGACGCTCGCGGCATTGTGGTGGGCGGCCACGCATTTCCACTGGCTGCCGCCGCTCTTTCTGCCTTCGCCCGAGGCGGTCTGGCAGGCGTTCATCGACGCGTTGCACGGACGGCTTCAGGGCGGATTGCCGCTCTCGGAGCATCTCTTGTGGAGCGTGATCCGCGTGTTCGGCGCGTTCGCGCTCGCGGTTGTCACGGCGGTGCCGGTCGGAATTCTGATGGGCGTGAGCCGCATCGCGCGCGGCGTGCTCGATCCGCCGCTCGAGTTCTATCGGCCGCTGCCGCCGCTCGCGTATCTACCGCTCGTCGTCATCTACTTTGGTATCGATGAAACCGCGAAGATCGTCGTCATCTGGCTCGCCTGCTTCGCGCCGATCGCGATGGCCGCGCGCGCCGGCGTCAGGAGCGCGACTGCCGAGCAGGTGAACGCCGCGTGGTCGCTCGGCGCGAACTTCGGGCAAGTCGTGCGGTTCGTCGTGCTGCCCGCCGCGCTGCCCGAAATACTGACGGGCCTGCGCATCGCCGTGGGCTTCGGCTGGACCACGCTCGTCGCCGCCGAAATGGTCGCCGCGACCGCCGGCCTGGGCCAGATGGTGCTCAACGCGTCGAGCTTTCTGCGCACCGACGTGGTGGTGATGGGCATCGTGCTGATCGGCGCGATCGCGTGGATTTTCGACTTCGGCATGCGCGCGCTGGAGCAGCGGCTCGTGCCGTGGAAAGGACGCTGAGCCGCAAGGGCCTGGCGTCGCGGCGAACTTGGAATCGGCTGGACTCCTGATCCAGTAAGGGTTCCCTATCCGGCAATAAGGAAAATTAATTATTGACGTACTGCTGCTGAAAGGCAGAATCTCTCGGAAACAATCCTTATAACTATTTCAGCGGCGCGACACGCTGAGAACAGATTTCCTTCCGCCATGCGTTGACGTGGTCTCTATACATGGAGAACAAAATGAGAAGGATACGAGGGATGGTCCTGGCTATTTCATCAGGAGTATTGATCAGTGCATGCGGCGGCGACGCCGGCTCCGATGTCTCAGGCCAGAGCACGAAAAGCATCGCAGGACAGCCGGCTTCACAGACCGAATCGACGACCAAGGGCTACGCGTTGTCGACCGTCATCTGGAGCCGCGTTCCCATCGGCGTGTGCTGGAACATGAACAACGCGGATTTCGCGCGCTTCGCGTCGGCACGAAACTGGAGCCGCCTCGCAGTTCAGGAGACCTGGGAACAGCATTCGGGCGTGCGTTTCACAGGCTGGCAGCAATGCACGAATGACCCCAATTACTTCGGGATCCGAATCAGCGTCGATGACAGCGCGCAGAGCGGGCCGCATACTTTCGGCCTCGGCGCGATGCTGAACAACGCGGTCGGCGGAATGGCGCTCAACTTCACGTTCAGGAACTGGAGTCAAAGTTGCCAGGGACGCGAAGAATACTGCATACGCCGCATCGCCGCGCACGAATTCGGTCACGCGCTGGGCTTCGCGCACGAGCAGAACCGGCCCGACACGCCTTCGACCTGCAACGAGCCCGCGCAGGGCACGAACGGCGACACGACGATCGGCGCGTGGGATGTCGCTTCGATCATGAATTACTGCAATCCCGAATGGAACGGTGACGGCAAGCTGAGCGCCACCGACATCGACATGGTGCAGAAATACTATGGGCCGCCGCCTTCCACTCAGACGGTGTACACGCTGACGCGTGCGCAGGCGCCGGCGCGGATTACCGCCTACGAGTTTCCTTCGCGCGCTGTGAAGGCGTCGATCGATCTTTCGCTGGGCGGCGACTATCAGCGCGTCGATCAGATGTTCGCAAGCGCCGACGGCAAGCGGCTGCACGTGCTGATGGAGCGAAATTCGACGTCCGTCGATCTCGCCACCATCGACACCGCGAGCAACAAGGTCGTGCGCGTCACGCCCATCGGTCCGATGTTGACGACGTTCACCGGCTATGGTTTTCAGCCCGCGTTGACCGGAAATCAGGTCTATCTGTGGAACAAAAATATCATCGACGTCGTCGATACGGATTCGGGAACGCTCGTCAGAAAGCTCGTGCTGCCGAAAGAATTCAGCGTCATCAAGATCGCGACGGCCGCCAATGACAGCGAGCACATCTTCGCGCTCGCGAACGAGCGGGGAACGAGGCTGGAGGTGCTGCGCATCGAATCGGCGAGCGGCTTCATCAGGGGCGGCTATCCGGCCGGTTCGGCGCCGGCGGCGCCGCGCGATGAGTTCACCGTCACGCCGGATGCGAAGAAAGCGTATTTCGTCGGATTCGCGTCGCCGAATGCACAGGGCAATCTCACGGAGATGGACCTGGAGAGCGGCTTCACGCGCGTGCTGACCGATCTGCCGGAGAAGAATCCGAAGTTCATCGCGGCGATCAACAATCAGCAAATCCTCTTCGCCGATGACAATGCCAACAGCCCGAGTTCGGTCATCCTCTACGACGTGACGAGCAGAAGCAAGACGACCGCGCTGAGTTCGTCGAAGTCGATGGCGTATCTCCAGTACGAGCCGAAAACGAAATCCATTCTTCTGGAGCAAGACGGCGTCTGGTCCGTCAATCAGTTGAGGCAGCGCGCGGACGGAAAATACAGAGACGTCGATCTCGGCCTGCGATCGTTCAGCAGCGGTTCGGCGTATGGCGGCGTCGCTCCGTTCGTGCTCGTGACGCGTTGATGTTCAAGGCGGCGCGCCAGTGGCATGATTGTCGGGTCGACCCGATCGTGCAGCGCTGGCCCGGAGGTGGCACATGTCCGTCTTTCTCGAAGTCGAGCACGTCACGACCTATCGCTACAACACGCCGGTGGAATTCTCGCCGCATCGCGTGATGTTCCGGCCGCGCGCCGCGCACGATATCCGCGTGCTGTCGGCGACGCTCGCGGCCGCTCCGCACAGCACGCAGTACTGGATGCACGACGTGTTTTCCAATTCGGTCGCGGTCGTCGAGCCGCGCGTGCCCGCCGACACGCTCGAACTGCGCGCGCGTTTCGTCATCGAGCATTTCGGCATCAGGAATCTGGAGTTGCCGGTCGCGCCCGAAGCCGAGAATTATCCGTTTCAGTACGCCGACGAGGACCGGCTCGATCTGGCGTCTTTCCTGCCGCCGCAGTATCCCGACGATCAGCCGATGCTGCGCGACTGGGTCGCGCAGTTTCTGCCCCGGCGCGGCGTCACGCACACGCGCGACATTCTGGGGAACATCAACGCCGCCATTCGCAGCGACTTTCAGTATCAGTCGCGCGACGCGATGGGCACGCAGCGTCCGTCGGAGACACTGAACCGGCGCAGCGGCACCTGTCGCGATTTCGCGCTGCTGATGATGGAAGTCGTGCGCGGACTCGGACTGGCCGCGCGCTTCGTGTCCGGGTATTTGTACGATCAGGCGCTCGACACGCCCGCTGCGCCGGCCGTCCGCAACACGGGGCTGCAGCAGGGCGCGCGACAGATCGAGAGCCGCGACGAGCCGCTCGTCGTCGGCGCGGGCGCGACGCACGCGTGGCTGCACGTCTTTTTGCCGGGCGCGGGCTGGGTGCCCTACGATCCGACGAACTCGCTCGTCGGCGGCACCGATCTGATCCGCGTCGCGTACACGCGCAAGCCCGAACAGGCGGCGCCGGTGTCCGGATCGTGGTTCGGCGCCGCCGAGGACTTCGCCGGGATGGACGTCAGCGTCAGCGTGCGGCGCATCGAGCCGCCGAGCGAGCCGTTGGCGTCGGCGGCGATCAAAACGGACTGATCCCCGACATGCCGCCATCGACGGCAAGATCGGCGCCGGTCATGTATTGCGATGCATCCGTCGCAAGGAAAAGGATCGCCGATGCGATCTCGGCGGGGTCGGCCGGGCGCTTCATCGGGATGACTTTCGCCCACTCCAGCAATTGCGTCTCCGACATGCCCAAGCTGTCGAAGATCGGCGTGTTCGCGACGCCCGGCGAAATACTGTTGACGCGTATGCCGAGCTCGACGAATTCGGCGGCGAAGCTTTTGGCCAGAGAAACGACAGCCGCCTTCGACGCGCAATATGCGGAGAAATTTTTCGTGCCCTGATTGGCCGCGAGCGATGCCACGAGAACGATCGATGCCGGCCGCGCGAGCGAAGGCAGCGCTTCGCGCACCGTCGCATACACGCCGCCGACGTTGATGTGCAAGACATCGGTGAATTGTTCCAGCGAGGTTTCGCGCACGGGCGTCTGCCGGGAAATGCCGGCGTTGGCGACCAGAACGTCGATCTCGCGCTGAAAATGCTCGACTGCGGTTTTGTAGAGACGCTGCATGTCGGCCGGACTGGCGGCGTCGGCCACGACGCACAGCGCATTCTCGCCGAGCGTTTGCGCGGCCTGACGCAGCTTCTCCTGGTTGCGTCCGCTGATCACGACGCGGGCGCCCTCCGACACGAACCGTTGCGCGGTGGCGAACCCGATGCCCGAGCTTGCGCCGGTCACGACCGCCAGTTTTTTATCGAGCAGCATCGTTTCATCCTTGCAGGTTGATGACGAGGGCGCGACCCGAGCGAAGCGCGCGCGTCGAATGCCCCGAACCTTTCAGATCGCCCGCGACGAACACCGAGCCTTCCGCGAAGCGCCGCGCGATGTCCCCGTCCTGCACCGCGATTTCAAGCTCGCCTTCGAGGACGACGACATACTGGCGCGACGGCGGATTATGACGATCGAGAAAATAGCCTTCGTCGAACTCATGCACCAGCACGCTCTCGCACGGCTGCGGCGGCGATAGCGTCACCGAAATGCCGTTGAACGGCACGGCGACGGTTTCGAACACGCGAATGGTCCTGAATGCCGAGTGCCCGTCGGCGTCGGTGTAGATCTCAGCGCAGTCCATGACGTCTCCTTGTCGACGATCCGCTTCGAAAATGTCACGCCACCGCTCCCTGGCCCATGCGTTCGCGCACCGCGCCGCAATGTTCGACGAGCTTGCCGCGCGTGGCGACGAATCGTTTGAGCTGCGTATCGATGTCGTAGAACCAGATGTTCGCGACGAACCCGTACAGCGCGGCATCGATGCTCGCGGGCGCGTCGCCGAACATGAACGGACCGTCGCCGAGCAGATTCGCTATTGCCTGGAGACTCGCGATGCCGCGCGCATACACGGCGTCCGGCTCGTATCTGCCGATGCCCTGATATCGATAGCGTTCGAAGTTGTATTTGCACGCGCCTTCGAGCGCGTCGGCGCCGATGTCCGGATGCTGCGTCAGGAGCGCATCGCGAAACTGCGGCCAGTAGCGGTCGTCGCGCCAGCGCGAGTACGACATCACCCAGTAAAGATCGTCGAGCGTGCGGCGGACCAGCAGATCGAGATCGCGCTGCGCGGCGCCCAGCGCGTCGTCCAGTTCGATCGCGTGCTTGCTCTTCAGATGCGCGATGATCGCATCGCTGTCGCCGATGGTTTCATCGCCGTCGACGAGATACGGCAACTGCCCGCGCGGCGCGGCGCTCGTGTCCAGCACGTGACGATGCTCGAATGGCAGGGCCGCGAGCTTCAGGAACGCGAACACCTTCAATCCGAACGGATTGTTGTCTTCGAGGCCGAACAACTGAGGATACGAATAGAGCGTGATCATCGACGTCTCCGTGCGTCCGCCAGCAAGGACGCGCCAAGTTCGTTACGATTCCCGGTTGGCCTTGCATCTTCCCGTCACGCGTCGCGCCGCTTCCGCGCGCCGCCACACACGAAAAATACTATGCCCACGCCGCCTCATGCCATCGGTTTTACACTCGATCCGCTCGATCGCGTATCGGAGAAGCGCGACGATGAAACCTACGTCGCCGGCCTGCGCGACGATCCCGCCACGCGCTTTCTGCTGTTCGTGAACAACGTGCCGCTGTTCAAGCGCGCGGACGGTCACGATCCGCTTTTCGTCGCGCAGGAAATCGCGGCGCTCGGCGCGCCCGCGCAGACGGTTCTTCTCGGCCGCGACGCCGACCGCCGCGCGCTGTTCGCCCATTCCTTCGATGCAGAAACGCCGAGCCTCGCCGATGTCGAAGCGGTCGAACTGCGCCCCATCGCGATGCAGGGTCTCGTGTCGCCGCCGCTCGTCAGCGCGCTCGGCGAAGCGCGATCGATGCTCGACTGGCATCGCCGGCATCGCTTCTGCGCGAACTGCGGCCATCCGACCGATTCGGCGGGCGCGGGCTGGCGGCGCATCTGTCCGAACTGCAAGGCGCAGCATTTTCCGCGTGTCGACCCCGTGGTCATCATGCTCGTCACGGATGGCGAACGCTGCCTGCTCGGCCGTCAGCCGCAATTTCTGCCGGGGATGTATTCGTCGCTTGCGGGCTTCGTCGAGCCGGGCGAGACTTTCGAGCACGCGGTGTATCGCGAAGTGCTGGAGGAAGCGGGCATCCGCTGCACGGACGTGCGCTATTTCGCGTCGCAGCCGTGGCCGTTTCCTTCATCGTTGATGATCGGATGCTTCGCGCGCGCCGTCACGACCGATATCACCATCGACAGGAACGAGCTCGAAGATGCGCGCTGGTTCACGCGCGAGGAGATCCGCGCGATGCTCGACGGCACGCACGAACAGGGACTTTCCGCGCCGAAGCCCTTCGCGATCGCGCATCATCTGCTGAAGGCGTTCGCGACGCGCGAGGTGGACTGAGTGGGCAGCTTCGCGGCGCGGCTTCGGCGATCGGTGCAGAATCCGAACCTGTGTTGCGCGGGGCGCGGCGAGAGCATTCATCAGACATCGGGTGAACGACATGAACATGAAAGGCGGCATGCATATCTGGCTGATCCGGCATGGTGAGACCGAGTGGAGCAAGTCGGGCCAGCACACCGGCACGACCGACATTCCGCTCACCGACGAGGGACGCAGACAGGCGCGGGCGCTCGCGCCGGTGCTCGCGTCGCAGTCTTTCGACTTAGTTTTGACGAGCCCGATGGGCCGCGCGATCGAAACCTGCCGGCTCGCGGGTCTGGGCGATCGCGCGACGGTGGAGTCCGAGCTTCACGAGTGGAATTACGGCATCTACGAAGGCCGCACCACGCCGGAAATCCGTGAAGAGGCGCCGGACTGGTCGGTGTGGTCATCGCCGATTCCGGAGGGCGAAAATCTCGCGGATGTCGGCAGGCGCGCGCAGGCGCTCATCGACAAGCTGCTCGCGACGAATGCGATGAACATCGCACTTTTTTCGCACGCGCATTTTTCGCGCGTGTTCGGGGCGCAGTGGGCGACGGGATCGCCGGCTCTTGGGGCGCATCTCGCGATGGATACCGCCGCGATGAGTGTGCTCGGGTTTGAGCGCGACGTCCGCGCTATTGTTAAGTGGAATCTCTTGCCTTTTTGATGTTTTTTGCGATAGGTCCCGTGATCGTGTCGGCCTTTTTTTTCGCCGGATCGCGTTTTCGTGTCGGTGCATTAGGACAGGGGCAACGCCAATAGACCGACACCAACACGGGATCCGGCGAAGAACCATAAAAACCATCATCAGCAAAAAGCCCATACCAACGGTGCCTGCGAAGTTCCTGCGATCCGCCATCAAAACCCCGTCTCCCGCTCTACTTGACGTTGAGCTGAACCGATGCGATCAGTTCCGACAAACCGAGCCAGAGAATTTGCACGCCGATACAAAAGATGATGAACGCGAAAAGGCGCATGGCAATCTGCGTTCCGACGGCGCCAAGCAGGCGCTCCAAATGCCCCGCGAATCGCACGCACACATAGATGCTCGCGCACAGAACGACAAGCCCGACGCCCACGCCGGCGAGATGCACCGGCTGCAGCCCATGACGCGGCGAGCCCGTGCCGAGCGCGATGGCGACCGCGATCGCACCCGGCCCGACGGTGATCGGCAGCGTCAGCGGATAGAACGCCTTCGCACGCA
This sequence comes from Caballeronia sp. ATUFL_F2_KS9A, assembly GCF_023630765.1. Taxonomy (NCBI): domain Bacteria; kingdom Pseudomonadati; phylum Pseudomonadota; class Betaproteobacteria; order Burkholderiales; family Burkholderiaceae; genus Caballeronia; species Caballeronia sp. ATUFL_F2_KS9A. The sequence continues at coordinate 131,343 of NZ_JALQEK010000033.1, forward strand.
GCGACGCGCCGCCGCGCGGCGTGGGCGCGGGTTCGGCGCCGTCGTCGTCATCGGGCGTCTGAAGCAGGCTCCAGCCCGCCATCGCGACGACGAAACCGCCCGCCACGCGCAACACCGGAATCGAGATCCCGAAAAACGTCAGCACATAAGCGCCGATCAAAAGCGACGCCAGCAAGATCACGAAACTGTTGATGCAGATGCGCCGCGCGAGCTCGGCGCGATCGGCGTCGCCGATATGCGGCAGCATGCTCAGCACGACGAGCGCCGTCGCGGGAGGATTGATGATCGGGAACAATCCGGCGACGATCACAAGGACCGTCTTGGCGAATTCGTTGAGCATGCGCGTCGTTGTCCGTCGTTCGTTGGCGTGCTGCAAGCCCGGACATTGTGCACGCTAAGCCGGCGCGCGTGCGCGCAATGACGGTCCGATCAGACGAACGGTGCGGTGAGAATCAGCGTGCATTCGGTGAGAAACGAGCCGATCCCGACGCCGATCAGCACGCGCGCGACGATCGTCCATACGCGCCGATCGACATTGCCCGCGCAGCGCCACGCGAGCGTGCACCACAGCAGATACAGCGCCGAGCACACGGCGAATACGCCGAGCATGCCGGGCCAGAACCAGACGGTGATCAGCAGAAATGTTTCGGGAGTGACGCCGCTCGTCCAGAGGTCGAGATAGACGAACCACCACGCGAGGTGGATCGGCACGCCCAACAGCCACCAGACTTTCCAGAAGCGTTCTTCTCCGCGCCAGGCCTTGCGCAACATGCGTCGTCGTGAGTGGAAAGAGGCACGCATTTTACTCCACGCGTTGCGCGCCCTTTCCGCGCCTTCAGGCCGACAGGCTGCGGCGTTTCGCTTCCATGCGCGTGATGAGCCGCTGCAGCACGTTCTCCGCGGCGGCCGAAAGCCGCACGAAGCGAAAGCCGACGACGTAACGCACATCGCCGCGCGGCGTCGTCACGGAGCGCGGCGACACGAGTTCGAGATCGACGGGCAAGGCCGCGCCCGGACCGAGATGAAGCACGACATCGCGGAACAAGGTGCCGCGCTCCGTTTCCGCGAGACGCGGCGTGTCCATGCGCAGCGCGATGCCACCGAGCGACAGGTCGTGCACTTCGTGGCGGAACGCTTCGCCGTCGGCGAATGCGCCTTTCGCGTAGAAGGGTTCGAGAACCGGCGTCGGCACGCGGAAGTATTCGCGACGCTGGAACTGATAGAGCTTCTCGGGGAACGGCACTTCGAACGCCTGACGTCCTTCGTGGGTCACGGCGCGCGCGGCGAGCGTCGTGAATTCGACGCGCACGCCGTCCGGCGCACCCTTGAAATACAACTGCCGCGCTTCGAGCAGCACACGATTGTCCGCCTCGACGCCGCCCCAGTCGAACACGATGCACGCTTCGCGCGCGTCGGTTTTCAGCAGTTGCGTAACGATCTGTCCGCGCCCGCTCGTCACGGTGAGCATGTCGCCCCGCTGCACGAGCGTTCGCAGAACGATCGATATTTCAGATGGCGTGTGTCGCGCGAAGCGCTCATGATCTTCCGCGAATTTTTCGATGTCTGTCGTTTGCGGCAACGGTTCGGCGAGCATGATGGTCCAATCTAGTTATCAGTTTGGGACAGCGAGCGACGACTACCTGCTTTGCCTTATGTTGCCCGAAAAAAAACGGCTTCAGTACATCGGTAACGACTAGATTTTCACGGCAATTCAGCGTTTTGCAGAGCAGCAAACCATTTGTCTTACGGATAACGTTCTAAAAATGAGAAGGCCGGGCGCGAACACCCGGCCTTCTCGCGCTTCATGCGACACGCGTCACGCGAGCGTATCGAGTTCGCTTGCGAGCGCGCGGCGTCGGATAGGCGCGAGCGCAGCGCCCATGCGTTCGCCCTGCGCCTCGCTGATGAGGCTCATCAGGATTTCGCCGAAGCGCGGTTCGTCCACGCCCGAGATGATGTACTGCCACCGATACGCATCGACCAGTCCCGCATGCACGCGCGCCTCTTCGTCGGCGGAAAGCGCGCGGTCGAGTTGCGATACGAAGTAATGCGCGTCGGCGGCGGCTTGCGCCTGCATCATCCCGTCGATGGCCGCGACTAGCTCGATCAGATCGCCGATCGCGGCATCGCGCGCGTCGTCGTCGAGCCGCGCGTCTTCGCGCATCCACTCGAGTTCGTCGATGATCGCGTGCTGCGACTCCTCCTTCCAGTGGAACAGGAAGATGTCCTTGAATAGCGGCGACAAGCTCGCGTCGCTTTCCATGCTCTGCCGGTAATGCACCTGCGTGACGATTTCGACGCAACACGTCAGCGCGAGAATCGACCACGTCGATTTGCCGAGCACGAACGCGGCAACCTCGTCGGCCTGCGCGATGAAGCGATAGCCCGGCGGCAGCGTTTGCGCGGCGAGCGCTTCCACGCGGCGAAACAATTCCTGATGCTTCAGCTCTTCGTCGGTGAACCGCACGATCGCTTCGAGCGCGGTCTGATCGCCGAGCGCATGATCGCGGCCGACCTCGAGCATCTTCGCGCCGACGAAACGCTCGATCATGCCGAACATGTTGGCGTACGTGCGGCCCTGAACCTGCGACATCAGACGGCGTTCGCGCGCGTCGAGGAACGGCAGACGATGCACTTCGGATAGTCCGTCGGGCATGAACTTGTGCGCGGGATCGAAATGACGGCCGCGCAATACGTCGCGATCGATGTCCCAGCGGATGCGGCGGGACACTTCGATGCACTTCGCATAACGTTGCTGCGGGGTGATTTTCCTGGATTGAGACTCGTGCTGAACGGCTTCCATGTGCGAACTCCGGAACGACTCTGCGTCGATGACTCTGATGAATGCGCGCCCTGCAATCCGCGCGCTGCGTCGAACAGGTCTGCGTAGGGTCGTGCGCCGCGTCACCGTTCTGCGAATCATTCTCTGCAACGGCCCGCTCTCGCACATGAGGCGCATGTCCCGGCTGCGCACCGGGACACGGCATTTGGCGGCAATGAAGGGGGACGCAGGTCCCGAAGCGCTCAGGCGGCGGGCGCGTCGAAGCCCGCGCGGCGCGCGAGCACGATGGCCTGCGCGCGGTTTTCGACTTCGAGCTTCGCGAAAATGCTGGTGATGTGATTGCGCACGGTCTTCTCGCTCAACGCGAGTCGCGCGGCGATCTGCGCGTTGTCGCGCCCGCCCGCGAGCAATTCGACGATATCGCGCTCACGCGGCGTCAGCGCGGAGAACGCCGGATCGCTCACGTTCGATGACGGCAGAAACCCCCGCACTTCCTCGCGCCAGCGTTGCCACGCAGGCTCGGATTCGAGCGTGATGTGATTTTCGCTATCGAGCGGCACGAAGCGCGCGCCGGCAATCTGCCCGGCGAGCAGGCGGCTTTCGTCGAACGGCACGCGCGCATCGCCGCTCGCGTGCAGCACGAGCGTCGGACATTGCACGCGCGGCAGCAGCGCCACCACGTCGATCTCGTTGAACACGCGCATGATGCGCGCGGCGTTGCGCGGCGTGGTCGTCAGACGTTCGAGTTCGTTGAACCAGTGATGCTGCTCCGGCGTGCCGCCGGGAATGAACTGCGTCGTGAAGAACTGGCGAAACGCCGGATTCTGCTTGCCCCAACCGAGTTCGGCGAGCTTCACGAGCATTTCGGCTTCCTCGTGCAACGCCGGATCGCACGAGCGTTTCAAACGGCCGCGCGCGTAGCCGCCATGCAGCACGAGATGCGTGACCCGCTCCGGATGCGCGACCGCATACGCGATGGCAATCGACGCCCCCTGCGAAATTCCCAGCAGCGGAAAGCGTTCGAGGCCGCTCGCATCGGCGACGGTTTCGAGATCGCGCAGCCAGGCGTCGAAGGAAATTTCGCCGACGTCGCGATCGGAGAGACCGCAGCCGCGCTGATCGTAGCGAATCAGCGTGTGACGGCCGCACAGTTCGAGCATCAGATGGTTCCAGACCGGGCTCGTGAAATCGAGCTCCAGATGACTGAGCCAGTTCGCCGCCTTGATGAGCGGCGGGCCGGAGCCGCACGTCGCGTACGCGATGCGCACGCCGTCGCTCGCCGTGCAAAGGCGGATATGCTGCCGAGGCGTGGACGGGCGCGGCATCATCGGAACGATGTGTAAGTAGGGACTACCTAAAAAATCGATGCACGCGCGGCGGCTCGCGCGATTGCTCATGCTTGCGCGTAAAGCTTTGGAAAGTCAAGGAATAGACAGTCAGGGACGGCGCGCGCCGCGCATCTGGCTCGTCAGGTCGCCGTGATGCATGATGAGCGCGCGCAGCGACGGCCACATATGCATGTAATGCACCATGAAGCTGTCGCGCGACTGAAGCTGATACGGCGTGTTGATGGTCGCGCAATCGAGCAGATGGCGCGAGTCGGCAAGGCCATGCCGTGCGAGCACCTTGATGAACACGTCCTGGTCGCCGCCGCTCGCATAGGTCGACGATTTATCCGCGATCGCGCCGATGCTCTGCTCGATTTCCGTCAGCACGTCGAGATTTTGCGGCGTGTTGCGAAAACCCATGATGCCCGAGTTGAACTGCCAGCTTACGTCCGTCGCGAGCACGCGATCCCGCTTCTCGCATAGCGGTTCGAGCCGCCGGCTCTGATCGGCGACGAGCACGTCGGCATCGATCCAGAAGACCCATTCGTGTTCCGGCAAATGGCGCAGCAACACCCAGGGCTTGATCCAGTTGCCGCTCGCGCCTGCGCCCGCTTCGGTCGGCACGTCGCGATAGAGATGCAGCGCGTAGCCGTGACGCTCGCAATAGCGGCGCACGTTGCGCTCGGCGATCGCGCCGTATTCGCGGATATTCGGCGTATGAAGCATCGCGAGCGCGATGGACGCGCTTCGGTTCGACGCTTCGTAGCGTGTTTCATCGGCTTCCGGCTGCGGCAAGGCGAGATACGGCAGGCCGCGCGCCTGACACTCGTTGATGTGCTCCGCGAACAGATCGCGCAAGTCGGCGAAGACCGGCTGATTCTTCGGCGCATCGGGCATATCGGCGAGCGCAAGAGAGAACGCGGGCCATTCCGCCCATATCGGCGACACGTTCAGCGCCGCGAGCACAACGGGATGATGGCCTTCGATCGCCTCAGTGAACGGCCGAGGTCCTAGCGCACTCAGCAACTGCGCTTCGCTCGCGAGCGCCCTGCCGAACCTGGCGCCCTCGCAGATGCGTTGGACCTGCTCGCGCGCGGCCGCCGTGTTGCGCCAAAGCTGAAACGCCGCCATGACGTCGCCGGGGTTATCGTCACGATACGAGACGATCCAATCGCGGTTTTCCCCGCGCATGAGCGTCTCGCACGGAATGTCGCGTAACAGCAGGCAATCCTGCGTGATCAGCAACACGAGATCGCCCTCGGCACACGCGCGCAGCTTGCGCAACAACACCTGATACTTCAACAGCATTCGCAGATGTGCCCAGCCGATCGCGGCCGTATCGACATACTCGTGCGGATAAGCAAGACGCGCGCAATAGCGGCGATGATTTTCGAACGACGCGCGCGCGGTGTCGTCGGCAAAAAAACTGATGACGTGAGTCGTCATGGCGATGCTCCAAAATGCCGGGTGTCGGGGATTTTGGTCCCGTCATCGGCGCGCGGGCAAGCGCAAGGACACTTTGTTTCGTCGTCGATTGTGACGGCTGCGAACGTTTCGCTCAGCGCTTCGCGCGCAGCGGCAGCGTCGCGATGAACTGATCGACCGCCGCGAAAAGCGCCGCACGCCGCACGCCGTCCTGCGCCTGAATCGACAGACCCGCGAACAATGTCATGCACAGCGCGGCGAGCGCCTGAACATCGGTGCGAGCGTCGAGCTCGCCATTTTCGACGCCCTGCGCGAGCCGCGCCGCGACGATCGACGCGACCTTGCGCCGGCGCTTCTGCATCTCGGCGCGCAATTGCGTGTGCTCGCCGCCGACGGACATCGCGCCCAGAAAGATCATGCAGCCACGCGGAGTCTTCCTGCCGGTGAACAATTCGACGCTCGCGCGGAACATCGCGCGCAGGCCGTCGCGCACGGATTCGTGCGCCTGCAACTGCCTGAGCGCCGCGCCGCCTTCGGCTTCCGTGTACAGCTCGACCGCCTCCCGATACAGATCCTCCTTGCTGCCGAACGCGGCATAAAGGCTCGGCGAATTGATGCCCATTGCTTCGACGAGATCGGCCATCGAACAGGTGTCGTAGCCTTTCGCCCAGAACAGTTCCATCGCGTTTCGCAACGCCGCTTCGCGGTCGAATGCGCGCGGCCGGCCGCGCGCCCTGTGCTGCGTCTCGTGCATTTCCGACGACATGTCTCACTCCTTTTCGATGCCTGCGATTAGTGCGTCCATCGAAATTCTGAATTATGTGTCGATCGTAACAAAATAACTGGACGCTGTCGCACGCCGATGCTTAAATATCTGTATCGATCGTCACATAAACATCGGAACCATCTCAGGAGTGTCGCCATGAAATCGACTTTGTCCGCGCTCGCAGCCGCTTTGCTGCTGGCAAGCCCGCTGGTGTCGTTTGCGCAAGCCACGGAAACGGCTGCATCGCCTGCGCCGTATTCGGTGTTCGTCGATCAACCCACCGGCTTCACGTTCGTGAAAATGCCGTCGGGCTGGAAGTTCGTCGGCGCGGTCTCGCAGGAAGAGGCGCAGCATGTGCCGGCGAACGTGTTCACGTCGGTGTTGCCCGCGGATTCCGCGCGCAAGATCGACACGGTATCGGTCAGATAGGCGTTGGGCTGGAAACCGCATCGATTTCGATATCGAGCAAAGCCGAGCTCATCGACTTGCCGTGCGCGTCGAGCGCGAGCGAACGCGTGACGCCGCCGCCGAGCGCATCGCGCAAAACGAAATTGAACGCGTGCAAGAGCGGCAGTTCGTAACGCACGACATCGCCCTTCACGACATCGGCGAGATGCGCTTTCACGCGCTCGGGCGTCAGTTGCGCGCGCAGATGCGCGTAGTGCTTCGCGTCGAAGCAGATCACCGACACGTTCGACGTGTTGCCTTTGTCGCCGGTGCGGCCGTGCGCCAGTTCACGCAGTTTCATCGCTTGCCTCCACGAATTCGAAAAGGGGCTTCACGTGTTCGCGCGCGAGCAGCACGGACTGCACCGCGATGACTTCCCGCGTCGCCTTCGTCACGCCGCCGCCGCCCGCCGGGCCGTTGGTATAGAGCGTTTCGATCTCGTTGCCGATGCGCGCCGCCTCCTTCGCGCTCGACGTGCGTCCCGCGACGCGCACGCGCACTTCATACGGCTCTTCGGCGTTCGATGCGAGCGCGTCGCCGTAAAGCGAATTGACGCCGATGAGGTCGAAGCGCAGTTCGCTCGTATCGATGCACATGATCGACAGCCGTTCGCGCGCGATATCGAGCGCGAGCCGCGCGCGTGCGACCGCGCCCGGACCGCCGTAGGAAATCTGACCTTCGCCGATATAGCCATCGACATAAGCGACCGATGTCTTCAGCGTATCCGTGCGCGCGTGGCCGCGTCCGCCGGTCACGCGCACGCGGTCGCGCGCTTCCTGCGCGACGCGAACTTGCGTGAAATCCGCGACGACGTCCGGCTGAAAATAACGCGCCGGATCGTGAATCTCGTAGAGCAGTTGTTCCTTGCACGTCGCTTCGGTCACGCAGCCGCCTGCGTGCGGCACCTTCGTCACGATGACAGAACCATCCGCGCTCACTTCCCCGATCGGGAAGCCGAGACGCGCGAGATCGTTCACGTCCTTGTAACCGGGGTCGGCGAAATAACCGCCCGTCACCTGACCCGCGCATTCGAGCAAATGACCGACGACGGTCGCCTGTCCGAGCGTCGTCCAGTCGTCCATCTTCCAGCCGAATTCGTGGATGAGCGGCGCGGTGAATAGCGACGGATCCGCAACGCGGCCGGTCAGCACGATGTCCGCGCCCGCCGCGAGCGCAGCGACGATCGGCGCCGCGCCGAGATACGCATTCGCCGACACGATGCGGTCCGCGTACGCGCTCACATCGTCGCCGGATTCCTCGAAGCGCAGACGCGAACGCAAAACGACATCGAGCACGTCGTCGCCGGTGACGGCTGCGATTTTCAATCCGTCAAGGCCGAGCTCGCGCGCGATCCTCGCGGTCTTCTTCGCCGCCGCACGCGGATTCGCGGCGCCCATGTTCGAGATGATCCGCACGCCATTTTTCGCCGCGACGGGCAGCACGGCGCGCATGCGCGTTTCGAGCAACGGGTCGTAACCGAGTTCGGGATCGTTGCGGCGCGACTGCTGCGCGATCGCGATCGTGCGTTCGGCAAGGCATTCGAACACGAGATAGTCGAGCGCGCCGTGCTCCGCGAGTTCGACGGCAGGCTCGATGCGATCGCCCGAATAACCCGCGCCCGCGCCGATTCTGATGATGTCTTTCATGGTGCTTTTCCTTTACAGCGGGAACACGCCCAGCACGACGCACGCGATCGTCATGACGACCGACGCGCCGAACAGCAGCGGGAACGTGAACTTCTGATGATCCGCGAGATCGATGCCGCACAAGCCGACGACGAGAAACGTCGCGGGCGTGAGCGGGCTCACGGGAAAGCCGGTCGTCATCTGACCGAGGAGCGCCGCCTGGCCGACATGCACCGCCGGCACGCCGAGTTGCGACGCCACTTCGGCGATCACCGGCAACACGCCGAAATAGAACGAATCGGGATCGAAAAGCATCGAGAGCGGCATGGACAGCAGGCCGAGCACGACCGGAATGTGGCCGGCAAAAGCGGGCGGCACGAAACCGACCGCCGCCTGCGCCATCGCCTTCAACATGCCGCTGCCCTGCATGATGCCGGTGAACACGCCCGCCGCGAGCAGAATGCCGGCCATCATCAACGCGGCGCGAGCGTGCGCGTCGATGCGCTTTCGCTGCATGTCGACGTTCGGATAGTTCACCATCAGCGCAATGCACAGCCCGACCATGAACATGATGGCGGGCGGAATCTTTTCGCCCATCGCGACCATCGTGCCGAGCACGACGACCGTCAGCACGATGTTGAACCAGAAATTCTTCGGGCGGCGCAGCGACTGTTCTTCGGGCGTCAGTTCGCGCTTCGGAAGCGGAATCGCGCCGTTCGCGCTCGAATAGCCGAGACGCTTTTCCTCGCGGCGGCCGAGCCACCACGCCATGCCGAACACGAACACGAGCCCGACGGCCTGCACCGGAATCAGCGGATTGAACAGCAATGAAATCGGCAGATGCAGCGACGCCGATGCGCGGATCATCGGCCCGGTCCACGGCAGAAAGTTGATGCCCGCCGCCATCGAAACGGCCGCGGCGAGCACGCGCTTGTCCATGTTCAGGCGATCGTAGAGCGGCAGCATCGCGGGAATCGTGACGAGAAAGCAGACGGCGCCCGAGCCGTCCAGATGAATCAGCAGCGCGAGCAGCGTCGTGCCCATCACGATGCGCGTCGGTTTCGTGCCGACCGCGCGCAGGATGCGATCGATGATCGGATCGAGCGTGCCCGCGTCCGTGATCGTGCCGAAGTAAAGGATCGCGAACACGAACATACCGACGACCGGCGCGAGGCTCTTCAATCCGTCGATGACGAACCTGCTCGTCGAAAGCCCGAAGCCGCCGATCAGCGACGCCACGATCGGCACGATGATGAGCGCGACGAGCGGCGACATCCGTTTGGAAAGGATCGCCCCGAGCAGGACGACGATGGTGGCGAGGCCGAGCATCGGCAGCATGAACGTGTCTCCGAATATTGTCTTTTGGTGCGGTCCAGAGTAAGTTCGGAGCGGCGATTACACAATTGAAATGATTTGATCGCAGCTATCACGGACCATAATGGATCTGAATCTTCGCGATATACGCGCGCTCGTCGCCGTGGCCGAGGCGGGCAGTTTCACGCGCGCCGCCGAACGCCTGCATTTGTCGCAACCCGCGCTGACCGTGCAGATACGCCGCCTGGAGGAAGCCGTCGGCGCGCGGCTTTTCGACCGCAACAGCCGCAACGTCGCGCTGACGCCGACCGGACGCGAACTGCTGCCGCTCCTGCGCAAGTCGTTGCGCGACATGGAGAACGTGCTGCGCGATGCCCGCGCGATGGGCATCGGCGAAAGCGGCACGATCCGCATCGCGTGCCTGCCGACGTTCGCGGCGAGCGTGTTGCCTGAGTTGATCATCGGCATGAAGCGCGAGGTGCCGCGCGTCGCATTTCAGATTCGCGACGTCGTGGCGAGCACCGTGAATGCGCTCGTGCGCAGCGAGGAAGCCGATATCGGGCTGACCGGCGGCGATGTGGCCGATCCGTTGCTGGAAGTGCTGCATGCGGGCGTGGACCGGCTCGTCGCGGTGTGTCCGAAGGCGCATGCGCTCGCGAAGAAACGCCGCATCTCGCTCGACGAGCTCGCGCGTTCGCCGCTCGTGCTCACCGCGCCAGGCACGAGCGTGCGCGCGGTCGTCGACGCCGCGCTCAGCGAGACGCGCGAAACGCTCGAGATAGCGTGCGAGCCGACTTACATGATGACCGCCGTCGCGATGGTGCGCGGCGGCCTCGGCGTGACGATCCTGCCGGAAACCGCGCGCGAGGTGCGCGCGGAACCGGGGCTCGTCGCGAAACCGATCGACCATCCGGCGTTCGTGCGGCCGATCGCCATCGTGAAGAAGCGCGGCAGGACGCTGCCGGCAGTGACGGAACGCTTCGTCGAAAGCATGCGCGAGGCGATGACATCGCCCCGCTGATACAGGCTTACTTTTCCATCGTCGCCATGTCGATCACGAAGCGATACTTCACGTCGCTCTTCAACATGCGCTCGTAAGCCTTGTTGACTTCGTCCATGCGAATCATCTCGATGTCGGACGTGATGCCGTGCTTGCCGCAGAAATCGAGCATTTCCTGCGTTTCCGCGATGCCGCCGATCAGCGAGCCCGCGAGCGAGCGGCGCTTGAAGATCATGTTCATCACCGAAGGCGACGGATGCGGATGCTCCGGCGCGCCGACGAGCGTCATCGTGCCGTCACGCTTGAGCAGCGACATGAACTGATCGAGATCGTGCGACGCGGCGACCGTGTTCAAGATGAAATCGAAGCTGTTCGCGTGCGCGGCCATCTGATCCGGATCTTTCGACACGACGACTTCATGCGCGCCCAGACGCTTCGCATCCTCGATCTTGCCCGGCGACGTGGTGAAGAGCACGACATGCGCGCCCATTGCGGCGGCGATCTTCACGCCCATGTGACCGAGACCGCCGAGACCGACGATGCCCACCTTGTGCCCCTTCTGCACGTTCCAGTGGCGCAGCGGCGAGTACGTGGTGATGCCCGCGCACAGCAACGGTGCAACGGCCGCGAGTTCGAGGTTCTCGGGGATGCTCAGCACGAACGCCTCGTCGACGACGATGTTCGTCGAATAGCCGCCGAAGGTCACGCCGCCCGACTTCTTATCCGGCGAGTTGTAGGTTTGCGTAAAGCTTTCCGGGCTCTCGCAATATTGTTCGAGTCCTTCCTTGCACGCATTGCAGACGCGGCATGAATCGACCATGCAGCCGACGCCCGCCAGTTGCCCGACCTTGAACTTCGACACGTCGGAACCGACTGCCGCGACGCGACCGACGATCTCATGGCCCGGCACGACCGGATAGTTCGTGCCGCCCCATTCGTTGCGCGCCATATGCAGGTCGGAATGACAGACGCCGCAGAACAGAATGTCGATGCGGACATCGTTCGGACCGACATCGCGGCGTTGAATTTCGAGCGGACCGAGCGGCTTGTCGGCTGCGGATGCTGCATAGGAATACGCTTTCAGCATGGTTTGCTTCCCTCTTTGATTTGCATCTGTGAACAGGACCGGCGCTTGCTCCTGCCGGAGAAGCGCGGCTATTGAATCAGACGTGCTGGATGGTCTTTGTGTGCGGCAGCGAACGTTCGCCATCATGCTCCGCCACGCGTTGCGAGCGACTTGCCGATCGCGCCGGTAGTTAGGCGGAGACGCGCAACGTCAGTACTGTATGCCTATCGGGGATTATCTGCCGAAACGACCGCGCGCCAGGCGCGTCGCCGGAGAATTTGACAATCGGCGCCGTGAGGATCGACCTCGCGGCGGAAGCATTTCGAGAGACCAGAACGATGAAAGCGAAAGCCATTACGGCCAGCATCGGCATGCCGGGCGGCGCGGTCAGCGCCGAGTTTCATATCGATACGGGGCGGCTCAGGATCTTCGAGCGCGGCATGCTGCGCGTCGAATTGTTTCCGCCGCAATCGTGGTTCACGGTGGCGTCGGTGGCGGGAAACAGCCGCTGGGGCACGCGGCCGCTGGAAGCGGATATGCGTCTCGTCGTCGAGAGCTTTATCCTGCAGCGCTTCGGCATGAAGGCGTATCGGGGCGAGACTTCCAGCGCGCAACGCGTATTCGATTCGCGATCCGAATCTTTAGCGGATCATCTCTGACTGCGCGCGGGCGGCTGATAGCCCGGAACCTGATGCAGCGCGCAATCGCACGCCGCGGAGAGCGCCGCCAGCCGCTCGATGTTCTCGCGCAAGTCGGCCTGCGTGCGCGCAATCGTTTCACGCAGCGCTTCGACCCGCGGCATGATCTGTTCCGCGATCACGCTGCTTTCTTCTTTCTTGCCGAGCCACGCTTCGGCGTCTTCGCGCGCTTCGCGCAGTTCCATCACCGAGACTTCGGTCTGTGCCTGAAGACGCGCATAGGTCTGCGCGAGTTCGCCGAGCCCCATCGATTCCATGCGTTCGACGAAATCGCGCGTCGAATGCATTGCGAGTTCACCGGCGTCGTAAGCCATGAACTGGGCATCGTCGATTGAAAGCGAGATGCGGCCTTCGGGCGTGGCGAATTCGAGCTTGATCGGCATGATGCGTGGATGTCCGTAATCGAAGAAGTGACCGGATTCTAGAAAGCCGCGCATGAAGCGACATTCAGAACAAGATGAAAGCCATATCGCGCGCGTGAAAAGGAGCATTAACGTCATTGCGATTCGTTCGAGCGCGCGAAACGATGCACGGCGATTAATTCGAATTGCGCCACATTTGGCGCGATGGAAATTTATCGACAGTTGCAAAACCCGCCCTCGACGCCGTGCGATTTTCAACTTGAAAAGATGCATTTCTTAAACCAACAATGGATCCATCTTTCGCGCTGGCCACTCCACTTCGCCAACCGAGATCTGACGCGCCCCATGGATGAGAAAGACGAAATACGCAAATCCGAAGAGTTGCGCAGCTTTCTGTTTCTGACCGTCGTCATGGTTCCCGTGCTCACGGTCATGATCATCGCCACTTACGGATTCGCGGTCTGGTTCTATCAGATGCTGATCGGCGGACCGCCACATCATTAACGAGCGTCGCGACTATTTGAATTAAATGGAGCTCAAACCCGTCGATATCAACGATCGTTACGCCGACAAGACCGACGAGTCTTGCGAGTTTCACATAGCCGGCGTCGTTGTATTCGGCCGTATAGAAGCGCTGCAACGAATTACGCGCGCGCTCGCGGCTTTGCCTGGCGCGCAAGTTCACGGATCGAGCGCCGACGGCAAGATCGTTCTCACGCTCGAAAGCGATCGCTCCGCTTGCGTCGCCGAACAATTGCAGGCGGTGCAATCCATTCCCGATGTCATCAGCACCGCGCTCGTCTATCAGCATCACGAAGCCGCCGATCCGCTCACCGAGGACATCGACGATGAAACTGACTCGTCGCGCGTTCATTAAGCAGACGGCCGCCACCACGGCGGCCGCATCCGCGGGCATCACGCTGCCCGACATGCACGCCGTCGCGCAGAGCGACGACATCGCCTGGTCGAAAGCGCCCTGCCGCTTCTGCGGAACGGGATGCGGCGTGCTCGTCGGCGTGAAGGGCAATCAGGTCGTCGCGACACAGGCCGACCCGCAGGCGGAAGTCAACCGCGGACTCAACTGCGTGAAGGGCTACTTCCTCTCGAAGATCATGTACGGCCAGGACCGTCTGACGACGCCGCTCATGCGGATGAAAGACGGCAAATACGACAAGAACGGCGAATTCCTGCCTGTGTCGTGGGATGTCGCGTTCAACGTGATGGCCGAGCAGTTCAAGCGCGTGCTGAAGGAGAAAGGGCCGACGGCCGTCGGCATGTTCGGTTCGGGGCAATGGACCGTCTGGGAAGGCTACGCAGGCGTCAAGCTGATGAAGGCGGGATTTCGCAGCAACAATATCGATCCGAACGCGCGGCATTGCATGGCATCGGCCGTGACGGGCTTCATGCGGACCTTCGGCATGGACGAGCCGATGGGCTGCTACGACGACATCGAAGCCACCGACGCCTTCGTGCTGTGGGGCTCCAATATGGCCGAGATGCATCCGGTGCTGTGGTCGCGCGTGACGGCGCGGCGGCTTTCGAATCAGGACGTGCGCGTCGTCACGCTGTCGACGTTCGAGCATCGTTCGTTCGATCTCGCCGATCAAACCATCGTCTTCACGCCGCAATCCGATCTCGCGATCATGAATTACATCGCGAACTACATCATCAAGAACGGCAAGGTGAACCGCGATTTCGTCGACAAGCACACGAACTTCAAGAAGGGCAACGCGGACATCGGTTACGGGCTGCGGCCCGACCATCCGCTGCAAAAGGCGGCGAAGAACGCGGGCGATCCGAACGGCTCGCAGCCGATCACCTTCGACGAATTCGCGCAGTTCGTCTCGCGCTACGACGCTGCCTACGTGACGAAAATTTCCGGCGTGCCGAAGAACAAGCTCGACCAGCTCGCGCAGTTGTACGCGGACCCGAAGACGAAAGTCGTGTCCTTCTGGACGATGGGCTTCAATCAGCACACGCGCGGAACCTGGGCCAACAACATGGTCTACAACCTGCATCTGCTGACGGGAAAGATATCGACGCCGGGCAACAGCCCGTTCTCGCTGACGGGCCAGCCGTCCGCGTGCGGCACGGCGCGCGAAGTCGGCACGTTTTCGCATCGGCTGCCCGCCGATATGGTCGTGACCAACCCGAAGCATCGCGAGGAAGCGGAGCATATCTGGAAGCTGCCCGCGGGCACCATCCCCGACAAGCCGGGCTTTCATGCCGTGCTGCAAAACCGCATGCTCAAGGACGGCAAGATCAACGCTTATTGGGTGATGGTCAACAACAACATGCAGGCTGCCGCGAATATCAACAACGAAGCGCTGCCGGGGTATCGCAAGGATTCGAATTTCGTCGTCGTGTCGGATGTGTATCCGACGGTCACGGCCGTCGCCGCCGATCTGATCCTGCCATCCGCGATGTGGGTCGAGAAGGAAGGCGCCTACGGCAACGCGGAACGGCGCACGCAGTTCTGGCATCAGCTGGTACAGGCGCCAGGCGGCGCGCATTCGGATCTCTGGCAGATCGTGGAATTCTCCAAGCGCTTCAAGGTCGAGGAAGTCTGGCCCGCCGAACTGCTCGCGAAAAAGCCCGAATACAAGGGCAAGACGCTCTACGACATCCTGTATCGCAACGGCCAGGTCGACAAGTTTCCCGCTTCGCAAGTCGATCCGAAATATCGCAACAACGAGGCTGCGGCGTTCGGCTTCTATATCCAGAAAGGTTTGTTCGAGGAATACGCGAGCTTCGGACGCGGCCACGGCCACGATCTCGCGCCGTTCGACATGTATCACCAGGCGCGCGGCATCCGCTGGCCGGTCGTCGATGGCAAGGAAACGCGCTGGCGTTACAAGGAGGGCTCCGATCCGTATGTGAAGGCGGGCGCCGACTGGCAGTTCTACGGCAATCCGGACGGCCGCGCGGTGATCTACGCGCTGCCTTACGAGCCGCCCGCCGAATCGCCGGACAAGGACTATCCGTTCTGGCTCGCGACGGGCCGCGTGTTGGAGCACTGGCATTCGGGATCGATGACGCGCCGCGTGCCCGAGCTGTATCGCGCGTTTCCGAACGCGGTGTGCTTCATGCATCCCGACGACGCGAAAGCGCTTGGCCTGCGACGCGGCGTCGAGGTGCGCGTGATATCGCGGCGCGGCGAGATGCGTACGCGCGTCGAGACGCGCGGCCGCGACAAGCCGCCGCGCGGGCTCGTCTTCGTGCCGTGGTTCGATTCAAGCCAGCTCATCAACAAGGTGACGCTCGACGCCACCGATCCGATCTCGTTTCAGACCGACTACAAGAAGTGCGCGGTCAAGATCGTGCGGGTCTAGGGTCCGGGAGCCGACGCCATGCGTACGTTGACAGCCATCGTCATTGCATCGCTTCTTGCGCTGGCCGTGCTCGCGATCGCGCAGCCCACGGTGCCCAGTCTGCCGTTCCACGATTCGCTGCGCGGCACGGCGCCGCTCGATGAGGAACCGAAAGCCCCGCTCATCGCGCCGACCGAAAACAAGGACGTGATACGCGGACTCAACTACGCACAGCAGCCGCCGACGATCCCGCACAAGATCGACAACTATCAGCTCGACAAGAACGCCAACCGCTGTCTCGGGTGTCACGCGCGCAGCCGCGCCGAGGAAAGCGGCGCGGTGCCGGTGGCGGTGTCGCATTACATGGATCGCGAGGGCGGCGTGTCCGGGCATTTGTCGCCGCGACGCTACTTCTGCACGCAATGCCACGTCCCGCAGGCCGATACGAAACCGCTCGTCGGCAATACGTTCGTCGCCGTCGAAGACGTCAGGCAGCAGCCGGACAAAACCAAGAAGCGATAGACGATAAACAAGCGACCATCATGTGGGCACTGATCAAGCGCTACTGGATCACCATTCGCCGGCCGAGCCTCTATTACAGCCTCGGCTTTCTGACGCTGGGCGGCTTCGTCGCCGGCGTGGTGTTCTGGGGCGCCTTCAACACGGCGATGGAGCTGACCAACACCGAAGTCTTCTGCACCGGCTGTCACGAGATGCGCGACAACACCTACGCCGAACTGAAGAACACGATCCACTTCAGCAACCGCACGGGCGTGCACGCGAAGTGCTCGGACTGCCATGTTCCCCACAACTGGACCGACAAGATCGCCCGAAAGATGCAGGCGTCAAAGGAAGTGTGGGCGAAGATTTTCGGCGCGGTGAACACGCGCGAAAAGTTCCTCGACAAGCGGCTCGAACTGGCCGAGCACGAATGGGCGCGCTTCAAGGCGAACGACTCGCTCGAATGCCGCAATTGCCACTCGTTCCAGTACATGGACTTCACGCGGCAAAGCCCGCGCGCGCAGCAGGCGCATCAGCGCTTTCTGGAGACTGGCGAGAAGACGTGCATCGATTGCCACAAGGGCATCGCGCATGAACTGCCGAACATGGCGAAGGCGCAGGAAATCGACGACAGAAAGAAGCAGTAAACAACGCCAAGAGAGGAAACATTCATGCTCAGCGCCCGGCAACTCGACGTGATGCGCGGCAGCCGCACGATCGTCGCCGGCGTGAATCTGTGCGTCGATGGCGGCGCGGCGTTGCTCATCCACGGCGCGAACGGCAGCGGCAAGAGCTCGTTGATCGCCGCGCTCGCGGGTCTGTTGCCGCCCGCCGCGGGGAAGGTGTCGTGGCGCGGCGTGAACATGCGCGACGATCCGGCGCGCTTCAGACGCGACCTCGCGTATCTCGGCCACGCCGACGGCTTCAACGGCGAACTGACGGTCGCGGAAAACCTGCGCTTCGCGGCGTTGCTCGGCGCGAACGCCTTGCGCGCGAACGAGCGCGACGTGCTCGAGCGCGCCGGTTTGCGGCCGCTGATGCACGCACGCCTGAACCGGCTGTCGGAAGGTCAGCGGCGGCGCGTGGCGCTCGCGCGGCTCGTGCTCGCGGCCAAGCCGCTGTGGCTGCTCGACGAACCCACCGAAGCCGTCGATGACGCGGGCGCGCTCTGGTTCGCCGCATGCATCGACGATCATCTGCGCGAAGGCGGCGCGCTCGTCGCGACGACGCATCGCCCGCTTGCCGTCGATGCCGCGCGCGCACGTCATCTGCATCTCGAACGGAGCGCGGCATGATCGCGCTGACGCTTCGGGTGATCCGGCGCGAGCTGCTCTTGAACTGGCGCTCGCGCACCGTGACGCTTTCCGTGCTGCTCTTCTTCGTGCTGGCGTCGAGTCTGTTTCCGCTCGGCGTCGGTCCCGATCCGAAGCTGCTGCACGCAATCGCGCCGGGCGTGCTGTGGGTCACGGCGCTGTTCGCGGCGCTGCTTTCGGCTGGCCAGCTCTTCAGCAACGATTTCGCGAGTGGCGCGCTCGAACAGATGCTGCTTTCGCCGCAGCCGCTCGCGGGCATCGTGCTCGGCAAGATCGCCGCGCACTGGATCACGACCGGTCTCGCGCTCGTCGTGCTCGCGCCCGTCGTCGCGCTCGAATACGGGCTCGATGCGCGCACGATCCTCATGCTGATGGCGTCGCTCCTGATCGGCACGCCGCTGCTTTCGCTGATCGGTTCCATGGGCGCGGCGCTCACGCTCGGCGTGCGCGGCGGCAGCGTCGTGCTCGCATTGCTGATTCTGCCGCTCTACGTGCCGGTGCTCGTATTCGGCGTCGGCGCGGCCGATCCCGCCGCGAGCGCCGCATGGGCGAACGCGAATTTCTCGCTGCTCGCGGCGGCGTTGTGCATCGCGCTATGGCTGTGTCCGTTCGCGAGCGCGGCGGCCCTGCGCATATCGATGGAATAGCGCCTATGAACTGGTTCCGCTACGCGTCCGCCCGCAACTTCGAACGCTTCGCCGCGCGCGCGACGCCGTGGTTCGCGTTCGCGTCGGTCGTGTTCATCGCGATGGGACTCGTGATCGGCCTCGGCGTCGCGCCCGCCGATGCGCTGCAACGCGACATCTACCGCATCATGTTCGTGCATGTGCCCGCCGCGTGGATGTCGATGCTCATCTACCTCGTGATGGCCGCGTACAGCGCGCTGCATCTCGCGATGAACGCGCGCCTTTGCGCGATGATGGCCCGCGCGCTCGCCCCGACCGGCGCGTCGTTCACGGCGATCGCGCTGATTTCGGGCGCGTTGTGGGGCAAGCCGACGTGGGGCACATGGTGGGTCTGGGACGCGCGGCTCACGTCGGAGTTGATCCTGTTCTTCCTGTACGTCGGCTATCTCGCGCTGCACGCGGCCATCGACGGCACCCGCCGCGCCGATCGCGCGTGCTCGGTGCTCGCGCTGATCGGCGTCGTGAATGTCCCGATCATCTATTTTTCCGTGCAATGGTGGTACACGCTGCATCAAGGACCGTCGCTCGGATTCGGCAGCGGCGTCGCGATGGAAACGTCGATGGCTTGGGGCATCGTCGTGATGACGGCGGGATTCTGGTCGTATGCGATCGCCGTGGCGTTGGCGCGCGCGCGCGTCATCCTGCGCGCGGCCGAACGCGTGCGCGCGAGCGACGAGCGTCCGTCGCGAATCGAGGAGCGTGCCGCATGAACACGCTCGCATCCGTCCCGACGATGCTCGCCGCGAATCCGCTGCTTTGCGCCGCGTTCGCGATCACTTTTCTGCTGATGGGCGCGGAGGCGTGGCTCGTCCACCGCGCGCTGCGCCGATGAAAGCGCGCCATCGCCGCTTCGCGTTCATCGCGCTCGGCCTCGCGAGCGCCGCGCTCGCGTGCGCGTTCGTCCTCAACGCGTTCCGCGCCAACGTGATGTTCTTCGTCAGCCCGAGCGAGATCGCGTCGCACGAGGAAACGCGCACGCAGCGCTTCCGGCTCGGCGGACTCGTCGAACGCGGATCGCTCTTGAAGCACGCCGACAGCCGCACGGTGAGCTTCGTCGTCACGGACGGGCGCGCGTCGATTCCTGTCGTCTACACGGGCGCGCTGCCCGATCTCTTTCGCGAAGGCAGCGGCGTCGTCGCGCAAGGCACGCTCGGCGCCGACGGACGTTTTCACGCCGACGAAGTCCTGGCCAAGCACGACGAAAAGTACACGCCGCCGCCACTCGAACGCGCGCTGCGTGAAGCGCGCGCATCGGCGGACGGGAACGCGGGAGCGCGCCGATGATCCCCGAGATCGGCCATTTCGCGCTCATCCTCGCGATGCTGCTCGCGCTCGTCGCGGGCATCGTGCCGATGCTCGGCGCGCGACTTGCCATCGAAGGATGGATGCGCGTCGCCGCGCCCGCCGCGTGCGGGCAATTCGGCTTCGTCGCGATCGCGTTCGGCTGTCTCGCGGCGTCGTTTCTCGACGACGATTTTTCCGTGATCTACGTCGTCGGCAATTCGAACTCGGCGCTGCCGGCCATTTACCGGTTCACCGCGGTCTGGGGCGGTCACGAAGGCTCGCTGCTGCTGTGGGCGCTGCTGCTCACGCTCTGGATGAGCGCGGTCGTGTGCTTCGGCAAGCGCCTGCCGTTGCCGTTCGCGGCGCGCGTGCTCGGCGTGATGAGCTGGATCGACGCGGGCTTTCTGCTTTTCATGCTGCTGACGTCGAATCCGTTCACGCGCATCATGCCGCCCGCGATGAACGGCCGCGATCTCAATCCGCTGTTGCAGGATCCCGGCATGGTGATTCATCCGCCGCTGCTGTACATGGGCTACGTCGGCTTTTCGGTGGCGTTCGCGTTCGCCATCACCGCGCTGCTCGATGGCAAGCTCGACTCCGCCTGGGCGCGCGCCTCGCGCGCGTGGACGCTCGCCGCGTGGACGTTCCTGACGCTCGGCATCATGCTCGGCAGCGCGTGGGCGTACTACGAACTCGGCTGGGGCGGATGGTGGTTCTGGGATCCGGTCGAAAACGCGTCGTTCATGCCGTGGCTCGTCGGCACCGCGCTGATCCATTCGCTCGCCGCGACCGCCAAGCGCGGCGCGTTCCGCGCGTGGAGCGCGCTGCTCGCGATCTGCGCGTTCTCGCTCTCGTTGCTCGGCACGTTTCTCGTGCGCTCGGGCGTCGTGACATCGGTGCACGGCTTCGCGTCCGATCCGGCGCGCGGCGTGTTCATCCTCGCGTTGCTCGCGCTGTTTTCGGGCGGCGGTCTCGCGCTGTTCGCGTGGCGCGCGCCGCGAGCCGTGTCGGCGGTCGGTTTCGAGCCCGTATCCCGCGAGGCGTTGCTGCTGTCGAACAATCTGCTGATGCTCGTCGCCGCTGCATCGGTGATGCTCGGCACGCTCTATCCGATGGTCCTCGACGCGCTCGATCTCGACAAGATTTCCGTCGGCGCGCCGTACTTCGACAGCGTGTTCGTCCCGCTGATGACACCCGCGATCTTTCTGATGGGCGTCGGGCCGCTCGCGCGCTGGAAGGCCGCGCGTCTGCCGCAGCTTGCCGTGCGGCTGCGCTGGGCCGCGCTCGTGAGCGTGGCGAGCGCGTTCGTGCCCGGCGTGTCGCGTCCGTTCGTGAGCCTCGGCTTGCTGCTCGCCGCGTGGACGTTCGCGACGATCGCGACGAGCGTGATCGAGCGCATCATCAAGGGACGGCAGCGCGTGCGGCTCGCGACCGTCGGCATGTGGCTCGCACACGCGGGCGTCGGCGTGTTCGTCGTCGGCGTGACGATGGTGAAGGGCTTTCCCGTCGAACGCGACGCGCGGCTCGCGCCCGGCGAGAGCGTCGATGCGGGCGGATATCGCTTCCGGCTCGACGACGTTCGCGCGATCGACGGACCGAACTATCGCGCGACGCGTGCGACGATCGCGGTGACGCGCGACGGCAAAGCTATCGCGACACTGCATCCGGAGAAACGCGAATTCCTCGTCTCCAACACGCCGACGACCGAAGCCGCCATCGATCGCGGCGTGCTGCGCGATCTGTACGTCGCGCTCGATCAGCCGGCGGGCGGCGGCGCGTGGACCGTGCGCATCCAGATCAAGCCGTTCGTGCGCTGGATCTGGGGCGGCTGCGTGTTGATGGCGCTCGGCGGCCTGCTCGCGGCGGCGGATCGGCGTTACGCGAAGCTGCGCGCGCCGCAACGGGCCGCCGCCGTTGCGATTGCCGTGGAACCGCCGCGAAGCATCGGCGAGACAGGACGATGAAGCGCTTTCTGATTCCGCTCGCCGTGTTCGGTCTGCTCGTCGCGGTGCTCGCGGCCGGTTTGCGCCACGATCCGCGTCGCCTGCCTTCCGCGCTCATCGGCAAACCCGCGCCGGAGTTCGATCTGCCGCGTCTCGATGCCGCGAACCGGACGATGTCGTCGCACGCGCTGCGCGGACAGGTGTGGATTCTGAACGTGTGGGCGTCGTGGTGCGAAGCGTGCCGCGATGAGCATGCCGTCCTGATGGATTTCGCGGCGAGCGGCGCGGCGCCGGTGTACGGCCTGAACTACCGCGACGAACGTGCGCCTGCGCTGCAATGGCTCGAGACGGCGGGCAATCCGTACGTGACGTCGTTCGTCGATCGCGACGGGCTCACCGGCATCGACTATGGCGTGTACGGCGTGCCGGAGACGTTCGTGATCGATCGCGCGGGCGTCGTGCGCTATCGGCAGGCGGGTCCGCTCACGCGCGCGTCGATCGATGGCGTGATTGGTCCGCTCGTCGGCAAGCTGCAAAAGGAGAACGCGCGTGATTAGGCGGCTTGCGTGGATGATCGCTGCGTGCATCGGGTGCGCTCAGGCGCAGCAATCGCCCGATGACGAACGCGCGCGCCATCTCGCGGAGCATTTCCGCTGCGTGGTGTGCCAGAACCAGAGCCTCGCCGATTCGACCGCCGATCTCGCCGCCGATCTGCGCGCGCGCATTCGTGAGCAAGTCGGGCAAGGCGCGAGCGACGAGCAGATTCAGGCGTACATGGTGCGCCGATACGGCGACTTCGTGCTGTATCGGCCGCCCGTGAAGCCCGTCACGTGGGCGCTGTGGTTCGGGCCGTTCGCCGTGCTCGCGGCGGGCGCGGTTGCGATGGCGCTGCATATCCGGCGCGCGCATCAGACCCGAAGAAAAAGGAGCATGAGCCGATGATCCCGTTCTGGCTGATCGTTGCCGCGATGCTCTTCGCCGCGCTCGCATGCGTCGTGCCGCCGCTGTTGCGCGCGCGCGTCGCGAATCAGCGAACGACGCACGCCGCGCTCGCCGGCTTGCTGATCGCGCTCGTGCCGGCGTCCGCGCTGACGCTTTACATGCGTGTCGGCGATCCGGCGGCGCTCGCGATTCAAGCGGCGGCGGGTTCATCGGCGAGCGAACACGCGGACACGCCCCGGTCGATGGAAGCGGCCGTCAGTCTTCTGGCCGCGCGGTTGCGGCGCAATCCCGACGACGCCCAAGGCTGGACGATGCTCGCGCGTTCGTACATGGTGCTGACGCGCGCCGACGATGCCGCGCAGGCGTATCGGCGGGCGGTTGCGCTGAATCCGCGCGATGCCGAATTGCTTGCCGATTACGCCGATGCCATCGCGAGCGCGACCGGCGGCGATCTCAACGACGCGGCGCTGGAGGTCATCCACTCGGCGCTCGCGCTCGACGCGACGCAGCCGAAAGCGCTGGCGCTGGCTGCATCGGCGGCATTCGACCGGCGCGAATACACGCAAGCCATCGGATACTGGGAGCGTTTGAGGCAGGTGCCGGATCTCGCGCCGCAGATCGCGCAGCAGGCGCAGAAGAATATCGACGAAGTGCGGGCGATCGCGGACGGCACCGGTTCGGCGTCGATCGAAGTCCGCGTGCAGTTGAGCCCTGAGTTCGCGTCGCGCGTCCGTCCAACGGATACGGTCTTCGTCTACGCGCTCGCCGATGATGGCTCACGCATGCCGATCGCGGTCCAGCGCCTGAGCGCGAACCAGCTTCCTGCGACGGTTTATCTCAACGATTCAATGTCGATGACGCCGAACCGCCGCCTCTCGGATTTCGAGCGCATCGACATCGCTGCGCGCGTGTCGGGGTCCGGGAAAGCGCGGCCATCGCCCGGCGATCTGAGCGGATCGAGCGGACGGGTATCGACGAAAGATGCGGGCGTGATTGAAGTGACGATCGGCGAAATCGTGCGCTGAAGTCGCGATTCAGCGCGCTTTGGCGACGGACGGTTGAATCGACTTGGCGTTGTCGGCGATTTCGAGGCCCCAATCGCCTTGCTCGTACCAGTCTTCGCCAAGCAACTCGGCCGGATGCTGCGTCCGGCTCGAACCGTTTCCGCAACGCATGGCGTCCGTCGCGCAATAGTGATCGCAGCCCCAGCAATTGCGCTCGGGATGCTTTGGGTTCAGGGGAAAGCGCTTCGACATCGTGCGGTACTCCGTGGATTGCGGCGTGCGAGCCAATCGGCATCAAGCCTAAGATCGGCCCCGTTCCGAGCCAATAGGAACGGGACGATCGGTCACGGCTCGCAGCGAAACACGATGTTTCCGCTTCTCAGCACGCCGCCGGGGACGATTTCGTCGCGCCCGTCAACAGGAGTTCGATCAGATCGCGCACGTTGCGGATCGCTGCGCCGAACGGCAGTTTTTCGCGCCCGCGGAAGAACAGTCCATTGCCGACGTCGCCCCGCAATGCCGCGGCAAGCCGCGTATCGATGCAGAAATGCCCGAATTTCTCGATGCCATCGCGCAAGCCGCACGCGCTCAGGCATTCGAGCGCCGACGGACACGTCTGTTTGCGCGCGCCGATTTTCGTTCGAATGCGTTCTTCGTTGCGCAGATAGCGCATGAGCCACGGCGTCTTGACGGCGCGCGCGGGCAGGCCGGTCACGCTGATGAACTCGACGATATCTTCGGGCTCCGCCTCGACCAGCACGCGCTTGAACTCCGGATGCGCGTCGCCTTCCTCGGTGACGGCGAACGGCGTGCCGACCTGCACGCCGTTGGCGCCGGCCGTGAGCCACTTGCGCACGGCTTCATGGCTGTTGATGCCGCCCGCGACGATCACCGGCACGTCTTCGCGCTTGAGTCCGAGCGCCGCAAACGATGCATCGAGTTCCTTCAGAACGCGCTCGAAGCCGAAGCGCTCGTCGTTCATATCGGCGACGTCCGCGACGCCGAGATGGCCACCCGCGTGTCCGGGATGCTCGATCACGATGGCGTCGGGCAAGCGGCCTTTCTTCATCCATTTCTTGAGGACGAGCGTGACGCCGCGGCTATCGGAGAGAATCGGAATGAGCGCGATATCGCAACCTTGCGTGAGATCGGGCAAGTCGAGCGGCAGGCCCGCGCCCATCACGATGGCATCGGCGCCCTCTTCGCACGCCACGCGCACGTAATCGGCGTGCGCGCTCACGGCTTTCATCACGTTCACGGCGATCATGCCGCGTCCTTGCGACAACTCGCGCGCCGACTTGATCTCGCGCGCGAGCGCGATGAGGTTGGCGCGCTCGAGCGTCGGCCGCGAGTGGTCTTCGCGGCACATGGCGAGCAAGTCTTCGTGATGATGACGCAAGTCGATGCTCGCGATGGTGCCGACCGCGCCTTCTCGCGCGACGCTGCCCGCGAGCCGATGCGCGGAAATGCCGACGCCCATGCCGCCCTGCACGATCGGCAGCAGATTGCGGCCGCGAATCGTGAGCGGCGCGAAAGAATGATCGTGAGAGGTCATGGGCAAATCAGTTTGATGTGAATTCATGGTGTACAGCTTGATGTGATCCGAGCTTCGATGCAGCGCGACGACCGTTCAAACGGCTTCCGTTGCCTGCACCGCATCGTGCCCGACCGCGTATATCGCGACCTGCACGCGGCTCGTGAGATTGAGCTTGCGCAAAATGTTGCGCACGTGGATCTTCACCGTGCTTTCCGCGAGCATCAGCGAGCGCGCGATTTCCTTGTTGCTTGCACCGTGCGACAGTTCGCGCATGATGTCGCGCTCGCGCGTAGTGAGTGGATCGGCGGCGACCGCTGGAGCGGGAACCGGCGCTGCCTTCGGTGCACGCATGCTTGCGATGAGCTTCGCCGTCATGTCGTCCGCGATGACGGGCTGGCCCCCCGCCGCCTTGCGGATCGCGCTTGCGAGCGTCTCCGTTTCGATGCTCTTGAGCAGATAGCCGCACGCGCCATCGCGCAATGCCAATGAAAGTTCGTCGAGATCTTCGGATACGGTCAGCATGACGACCGCCGTTTCCGGTACGTCCTGCACGAGCAACTTGAGCGTTTCGAGGCCGGATAGTCCGGGCATGTTGAGATCGAGCAAAATCACGTCCGGGCGAAATTGCTTGGCGCGCTTGAGACCTTCGAGCCCGTCGGACGCTTCGCCGACGACTTCGAAGTCTGACTGCCGTTGCAGGAGCGCGTGAACGCCTGAGCGAAATAACGCGTGGTCGTCGATCAACAGAATGCGGATGGTCATGACACAACTCGAAGCAGCTCTCGAAGCGAGCGCGCGTGACCATATTCAGACAGCCTGACGCGCCGGGGCGGGCAAGACGAGTTCGACGCGCGCCCCGCATGCTGGCGCTCCGGTCAGCCGCAGAATTGCGCCGAGCCTTTGCGCGCGCTCGCGCATGATATGAAAGCCGACATGCGTCTCGCCAAGGACGGCCATCTCCTTTGGATCGTAGCCCTGACCATCATCTTCGACAAGGAGGCTAAAGTCACGACCATTGACGATCGTCACGAAAACGCGCTGAGCTTCCGCGTGTTTGCGAATGTTCGACAGCGCCTCCTGCAAAATGAAAAGCACTTGCAACTGCTGATCCGGCGGCAAAGGCAAGCCGCCTTCCTCCCGATAATCGAGCGATGGCGCAATGCCCGTTTGCATGCCAAAGCGTTCGACGGATTCGTTTACCGCCCGCCTCAGATCGCCGGTGCCGAGCCTGGTGCGGAAATTCATCAGGAGTTCCCGCACGTCGTCGTAGCTTTCCGCCAATCCGCCTGTAAGCATAGGCACGATTTCGCGGATTTCGTCCATGCGTTCTTCGCGCGTGGCCGCATCCAGAAGATGTACCTGCATCTTCATGAAGTTCAGGCTTTGCGCGATGCTGTCATGCAAGCCCTGCGCAACGAGATTTCGCTCCTCCGACACCGCAAGCTGCCGCGCCAATGCCGCAAGCCGTCGGTTCTTGAGCGCTGTGCCGAAGTGCGTGCCGAGTGTTTCGAGCAAGTGCGCTTCGGTTGCGGGAATAGTCCGCTCGCCGCCGAAGTGCAGCGAGAACGCGCCGAGCTTCTCGCCTTGCGAAACGATGCTGAACGCCGCGACGCTCGCGAAACCCGCGCGTTGGCATGAACGCTGCGCGCATGCGCAGGCGTCTGCGGCGAAGCAACTTTCGTCCTGAAGCAGCGCGGCCGGCAATCCTTCCGAGCCGATCAGACGCACTTGACCATCTTCGGTGAAGAGACGAACCGCCGCGCCGTCGGCGTCGAATTGACGCATGAGGCGTGCAAGAAAGCCTCGGCACAGCGCGTCGACGTCATTCGGCTGATTCACGAAAGCCGCCATTTCATAAAGGGCCGTCAGTTCGCGGTTCTGCGCGGCCAGCTCGGCGGTCTTCGCTTCGACCCGGCCCGCAAGGTCGCGATAGAGCGTCTGCAATTCCGCGGCCATGCGATTGAAGCCCGCGGCAAGATGTCCGAACTCGTCCTGCGTTTCGACGGGCAGACGCGCATCGAACTCGCGTGCCTCGATGCGCGCAAGCCCGTCCTGCAAGCGCTGAACGGGCACGACGATCCACAAGAAGAGCAAATAGACGATCGCCGCGGTGCCGATACACGCCATCGCCGCAAGCGCCATCTGCGACGTGCGCAGCCACGCGGTCTTGCGTGCGTTCTCCCGCTCGATCAAGCCGACGAGGTCGTCGGCGCCAGTGACGAAAGTCCGCAATTGCAGCAGATAGCGCGCTACCGCCTGTGGGTCTGCGCTCGCCATGCCCTCGCGAACATCGGGTTCGAGTCGCGAATGCCACGCGTTCGCGACGTGATCGAACTGTCGGCGCACATCGACATCGTCTGGAAGGAAGAGCGGGCGCGCTGGATCGCCTTTACGCAGGCGGTCGAGCGTTGCGTTCATCTGCTCGATCTGCAGTTGCAGCAACGGCGATGGCGCCTTTTCACCCTTCAATAGCGCAATTGCGACTGCGTTCGCGCGCATGCGCAGGCTGCCTGCGTCGTTGATCGCGGCGCCTGCACCCTGCAGTTGCCATGAGAGCCAGAGTGTCCCGCCGATCATCGCGAGCACGAGAACCAGCGACACCATCGACAGCGTGACGATGCGTGTGGTTAGACGTTCGCGAAACGACGACAGGAACATGCTTCTCGATCAAGGGAATCAGCGGCTGCGGACCAATTGCCAGGCCCGCCCAAGATAGCCGAGCGAAGCGAAGCCGCTCCACACATGCACGAGACGCGTGAACGGGAATATCACGAAGAGACTCATGCCCATGAACAAATGTATACGGAAGAGCAGCGGCGCATCTGCGACATAGTGCGCGGCATCGGCTCTGAACGTGAAGATGTGCTGGGCCCAGGTCATGAGCCGCACCATCATCGAGCCGTCCATGTGACCGGCCGATACGCCAATCGTCGATAGACCCAGGAGCAGCGTGATCAAGATCCACAGCAACAACACGCGGTCGCCGACTTTCGTCACGGCGGACAGGCGCGCGCTCGTCAAGCGTCGATGCAGCAAGATCAGCAATCCTGCGAGGCATAACGTGCCCATTACACCCCCAGCGATCATTGCGAATACCTGCTTGACGCTATGCTGGACGCCGAGGGCGTCCCATACGGCGACCGGCGTGAGCAGGCCGACGAGATGCCCGAAGAACAGCCCGAGAATCCCGACGTGAAACAAGATGTTGCCAAGTCTGAGATTGCCGCGATCGACGAGTTGGGTGCTATCCGCCTTCCACGAATATTGCTCGCGTTCGAAACGCACGAAGCTGCCGAAGAGAAAGATGCTGGCGGCGATATACGGATAGATACCGAAAAAGAAGGAGTTGAGCATGTTCATCGTGCGTCCTTTGCGGCAAGAGCGGCCGCGCCGGCAGTCATTGCGCCGCGCGGATGAAAGCGAATGGTCTGCGTATCCTGGCGCATGTGCGGTGCGAGCAGCGGCTCGACGCCGTCCGCGCCGGGACCGAAGGTTTCGAGCATTTCGTCCATGTCGCGCACGGGCGGCTGCGTGAGCGGACGCGGCTCGACCGTCGCGAGCTCGCGCAACACCGCGAAAACCCTGGCATACGGGCTCTCATTGCGCGCGAGACGTTCACCGATGGCATCGAGCACATGAATGGCGTCATTGAGCAGCGACTGCGCGCGGGCCGGCTCGATCGCGCCCAGCGCTTCGAGAAAAAGCGGCACGTAGTCGGGCAGTTCGTTCGATTCGATATCGAGGCCGAGACCGCGATACTCGTCGAGCAGATCGACCATCGCCTGACCGCGATCGCGGCTTTCGCCATGAACGTGTTCGAACAGATGCAGCGAATGCGACGGATTGCGGTCGAACGTGGCCACGTATGTAAGTTGCACTTCGATCAGCGGACGCTTCAGCGACGCGATGAGCGGTGCAAGGCGCGTTTGGGCCTGCGGCCAGTCGTGCAACGCGGCTTCGATTTCTGGCAGCGCGTCAAGAAGCGCGGGCTCGGGATAATCGAGCAGCGCGGAAAGTATGGAATAGAGCGACATGTGTGATCCTCGGTCAGCCTTCCTGCAGTGCCTTCTTGCGCGACTTCGGCAACGCCGCGTAACTTACTTCGCCGTGCGTTCGCGATCCGAAAAGCGATCCGTCCGATACCCCCGATGATCCGCAATTGCCGAACGAGAAACCGCAACTGCCCTTTTCGTCAAAGCTGTCCTGCGCCATTTCCTTGTGCGACGACGGCACGACGAAACGGTCTTCGTAGTTGGCGATCGCCATCAATTGATACATCTCTTCCACTTGCGACGCGGTGAGGCCGACATCGTTCAGCACGGCGTCATCGTTCACGTTGTTCACGTTCTGCGCACGCTTGAACGCGCGCATCGCGAGCATGCGGTTCAGCGCGGAGACGATCGGCGCCTCGTCGCCGGCGGTGAGCAGGTTCGCGAGATAGCGCATGGGAATGCGCAAGCTCTTCACGTCCGGAATCACGCCGTTCATGCCCATGTGACCGGCATCCGCGGCCGACTGGATCGGCGAGAGCGGCGGCACGTACCAGACCATAGGCAGCGTGCGGTATTCCGGATGCAACGGGAACGCGACCTTCCACTCGCACGCCATGCGATACACCGGCGAGCGCTTCGCCGCGTCGAGCCAGCTTTGCGCGATGCCCTGACGGAGCGCTTCGGCCTGAACTTGCGGGTCGTGCGGATCGAGGAACAGATCGAGTTGCGACTGATAGAGATCCGTCGTCGCTTCGACCGACGCAGCCTCGGCAATGCGGTCCGCGTCGTACAGCATCACGCCGAGATAGCGGATACGGCCTACGCAGGTTTCCGAGCACACCGTCGGCTCACCCGCTTCGATACGCGGATAACAGAACACGCACTTCTCGGCCTTGCCCGACTTCCAGTTGAAATACATCTTCTTGTACGGGCAACCGGACACGCACATGCGCCAGCCGCGGCACTTGTCCTGATCGACGAGCACGATGCCATCGTCTTCGCGCTTGTACACCGAACCCGACGGGCACGACGCCACGCATGCCGGATTCAGGCAGTGCTCGCACAGTCGCGGCAGATACATCATGAAGGTGTTCTCGAATGTCGAGTACATCTCCTTCTGCACGTTTTCGAACAGAGCGTCGCGTCCGCGCGAATCGAATTCGCCGCCGAGATCGTCTTCCCAGTTCGGGCCCCAATGGATCTTGTCCATCTTCTTGCCCGTGATCGCGGACACCGGGCGCGCCGTGGGCGGCGTTTCCGAAAGCGGCGCGTTCTGCAGGCGCTCGTAGTCGTATGTAAACGGCTCGTAGTAGTCGTCGATGGCAGGCAGATTCGGATTCGCGAAAAGGTTCGCGAGCACTTTCAGCTTGGGCCCTTGGCGCGGCTCGATGCGTCCGTCGCTTTTGCGAATCCAGCCGCCGTTCCACTTCTCCTGGTTCTCCCACTGCTTCGGATAGCCGATGCCCGGCTTCGTCTCGACGTTGTTGAACCACGCGTACTCGACGCCATCGCGCGATGTCCACACGTTCTTGCACGTCACCGAACACGTATGGCAGCCGATGCACTTGTCCAGATTCAGGACCATCGCCACCTGGGCGCGGATCTTCATGATGCTGCTCCTTCCTTCAGCGGGCCTTCGAGCCAGTCGACTTTCTTCATCTTGCGCACGATCACGTATTCGTCGCGGTTGCTGCCCACGGTGCCGTAATAGTTGAAACCGTAAGCCTGTTGCGCATATCCGCCGATCATGTGCGTCGGCTTGAGCACTGTGCGCGTGACCGAGTTATGGATACCGCCGCGCATGCCGCTCGTCTCCGCGCCCGGCACATTGATGATCTTTTCCTGCGCGTGATACATGAGGCACATTCCGCGCGGCACCCGCTGACTGACGACGACGCGCGCCGTCAGCGTGCCGTTCACGTTGAACACTTCGACCCAGTCGTTGTCCCTGAGACCGGCTTCCTTTGCTTCCGCTTCCGAGACCCACACATGCGGGCCACCGCGCGACAGCGTGAGCATGCGCAGGTTGTCCGTGTACGTCGAGTGAATGCCCCATTTCTGGTGCGGCGTGATCCAATTCAGCACCAGTTCGTGCTCGCCGTTAGGCTTTGCACCGAGCATCGGCGCAATGGTTTTCGTGTCGATCGCGGGCTTGTAGACGCACGAGCCCTCGCCGAAATCGAGCATCCAGCGGTGATCCTGATAGAACTGCTGACGCCCCGTGAGCGTGCGCCATGGAATCAGTTCGTGAACGTTCGTGTAGCCCGCGTTGTAGCTGACTTCTTCCGACTCGAGCCCGGACCATGTGGGCGCGGAAATGATCTTGCGCGGTTGCGCCTGAACGTCGCGGAAACGGATCTTGTCGTGCTCGCGACCGAGCGCGAGGTGCGAATGATCGCGTCCCGTGATCTTCGAGAGCGCTTCCCACGCCTTCACCGCGACGTGGCCGTTCGTTTCAGGCGCAAACGTGAGAATCATCTCGGCGGCGTCGATGGCCGTCTCAAGACGCGGACGTCCCTTGCTCTGACCGGATAGATTCCCGAGCTCTTCGACTTCGTACGCCGTATTCCAGTTGATGCCCTTGCCGCCGTTCCCTAGTTTCTCCAGCAGCGGACCGACCGACGTGAACTTCTCGTAGATCGCGGTGTAGTCGCGCTCGACGACCGTCATCGAGGGCGCCGTCTTGCCGGGGATCAGGTCACATTCGCCGCGACGCCAGTCCTTCGGCTCGAACGCCTGGCCGAGTTCGCCCGGCGTGTCGTGCATGAGCGGCGTGCAGACGAGGTCCGTGCGCGTGCCGAGATGCTTTCCGCCGATTTCCGCAAACTTCTTCGCGATGGTCTTATAAATTTCCCAGTCGCTCTTGCTTTCCCATAACGGTTGCACCGCTTCTGACAGCGGATGGATGAACGGATGCATGTCCGACGTGTTGAGGTCGTTCTTCTCATAGAACGTCGCGCTCGGCAGCACGATGTCGCCATAGAGGCAAGTCGTGCTCATACGGAAATCGAGCACGGTCAGCAGATCGAGTTTGCCTTCCGCCGCGTCGCGCACGTTCACTTCGCCGGGTTTGATCGCGTCGGCCTCATCGCCGAAGAGCGCGTTCTGCGTGCCGAGAAGATACTTCAGGAAGTATTCGTGTCCCTTGCCGGAGCTGCCCAGAATATTCGACCGCCACACGAACATGTTGCGCGGGAAGTTCGCCGGATTGTCGGGGTCGTCGCATGCGAAATCGAGCTTGCCCGACTTGAGTTGCTCCACCGTGTATTCAATCGGATCGCGACCCGCGCGCTTCGCGGCGTCGACGATATCGAGCGGATTCGCACCGAGTTGCGGCGCCGAGGGCAACCAGCCCATGCGCTCGGACTTCGCGTTCATGTCAAGCATCGAGAGATTCTCGTAACGCGACTTGTCGGCGGTCGGCCCGAGAATTTCGTCGACGGCGACTTTCTCGTGACGCCATTGGCTCGTATGGTTATAGAAGAACGACGTGCCGTTCATCTGGCGCGGCGGACGGGACCAGTCGAGTGCGAACGCGAGCGGCGCCCAGCCGAATTGCGGACGGAGCTTTTCCTGGCCGACGTAATGCGCCCAGCCGCCACCGCTCTTGCCGACACAGCCGCACATCATCAGAAGGTTGATGATGCCGCGATAAATCATGTCGTTGTGATACCAGTGATTCAGCGCTGCGCCGACGATCACCATGCTCTTGCCTTGCGTACGGTCCGCATTGTCGGCGAACTCACGCGCCACCTGGATCACGAGATGGCGTGGCACGGTCGTGTGCTTTTCCTGCCATGCGGGCGTGTACGGGGTGTCGTCGTCATAGGACGTCGCGACGTTCGCGCCACCGAGGCCCTGATCCACGCCGTAGTTCGCCATCTGCAAGTCGTACACGGTCGCAACGCGCGCGCCCGTGCCGTCTGCGAGCGTGATGCGCTTCACCGGCACGCGACGCGCGAGCAGTGCGTCATGCTCCGCGCCGAAGTATGGAAAGCTCACCTCTGCAATTTCGTCATGAGCGTCGATCAGCGACAGGCACGGATCGATGTCGCGACCCGAACCGCCGTCCTTCTGTTCGAGGTTCCAGCGGCCGACTTTCGCGCCGTCGTTGTGATTCGCCTCGCCCCAGCGGAACCCGATCGTGCCGTTCGGCGCGACGATCTTGCCGCTCGTCTCGTCGATGACGAGCGTCTTCCATTGCGGATTGTTCGCTTCGTCGAGATCGTTCTGCAGTTGCGATGCGCGCAGGAAATGATCGGGCACGAGCGTGCCTTCGTGTTCGCGCAGCACGACGAGCATCGGCATGTCGGTATAGCGCTTCACGTAGTCACGGAAGTACGCTGACTTGCCGCTCGCGTGGAATTCCTTCAGCACGACGTGGCCCATCGCCATGGCGAGCGCGGCGTCCGTGCCCTGCTTCGGCGCGAGCCAGATGTCGCCGAACTTCACCATTTCGCCGTAATCCGACGACACCGCGACCGTCTTCGTGCCCTTGTAGCGCACTTCGGTGTAGAAGTGCGCGTCGGGCGTGCGCGTCTGCGGCACGTTCGAGCCCCAAACCATCAGGTACGTGGAGTTGTACCAGTCGGCGGATTCGGGCACGTCGGTCTGCTCGCCCCAGATTTGCGGCGATGCGGGCGGCAGATCACAGTACCAGTCGTAGAACGACAGGCATGCGCCGCCGATCAGGCTCAGATAGCGCGCGCCGGCCGCATAGGAAACCATCGACATCGCTGGAATCGGCGAGAAACCGATCACGCGGTCAGGCCCGTACTTGCCAATGGTGTACGCATTCGCCGCCGCGATGATCTCGCTCGCGGTGTCCCAGTCGGCGCGCACGAAACCGCCGAGGCCGCGCACGCTCTTGTAGCGCTTTGCCTTCACGGGGTCTTCGCAAATGGACGCCCACGCCGCGACCGGATCGAGCGTCTTGCGCGCTTCGCGCCACATTTCGATGAGACGGCCGCGAACCATCGGATGCTTCACGCGCTGCGCGGAATACACGTACCAGCTATACGACGCGCCGCGCGGACACCCGCGCGGTTCGTGATTCGGCAAATCGGGGCGCGTGCGCGGATAATCCGTCTGCTGCGTTTCCCACGTGATCAGGCCGTTCTTCACGTAGACCTTCCACGAGCACGAGCCCGTGCAGTTCACGCCATGCGTGGAGCGCACGATCTTGTCGTGCTGCCAGCGGCTGCGATAGCCGTTTTCCCATTTGCGGTCTTCGTTCACGACCGCGCCATGTCCATTCGAGAACGTGGACTTGATGCGCGACATGAACTTCAGCCGATCCAGAAAGTGACTCATCCGTTTCTCCGGGCGTGGCGGCCATGCGCCGCCATGAATACGTTGATTCGAGTGTAGGGACGCGATCGCCGCGCGCCCATTCCCCGAAAGGAGGCGTCGACGCGCATCAGACGGACTAGTGCGCGTACTCCTTTCGGACTAGGTCTATCTCCGCGCACGCGGACGAACTTGAGGCCCGACTACGCGCCCCGCGTGCCGGAGGGTTCAGCAAGGCATGTCCGCATTGCGGCGTGCATAGCAGAACCACGTCACCGCCGCGCACAGCGCATAGAAGGCGATGAAGCACCAGAGCGCGGTGTCGGGCGAGCCGGTCATGCTCATCGACGTGCCAAAGCTGCGCGGAATGAAGAAGCCGCCGTACGCGCCGATTGCACCGGCAAAGCCGAGCACCGCCGCCGATTCCTTTCCCGCTTCGTGCAGCGCCTGCTTTTTCGCCGAGTCGGATTCGCCTTCGGCTTCGCGCTGCTTCTGCGTCAGAAAGATCACGGGGATCATGCGGAAGGTCGAGCCGTTGCCGATGCCCGTCAGCGCGAACAGTGCGATGAACATCGCGAGGAAGCCGGCGAAGTTGCCGCTCGCGCCGTCGTGCGGCAGAAACGCCATTACGCCGAACACCGCCGCGATCATCGCGATGAAGGTCCACAGCGTCACGCGCGCGCCGCCGAGGCGATCCGAGATCCAGCCGCCGACCGGCCGCGTGAGCGCGCCAGCGAGCGGCCCGAGGAACGCGTAAGCAGTGGGATTGACCGATGGGAACTCAGCCTTCGTCAGCAACGCGAGGCCCGCCGAAAAGCCGATGAACGAACCGAACGTGCCGATGTACAACAGGCACATGAGCCAGTTGTGCTTGCGCCGGAATATGACGGCCTGTTCGGCGAACGAGGCTTTTGCATCGGCGATGTCGTTCATCCCGAACCAGGCCGCGAGCGCCGAGATGACGATGAACGGCACCCAGATGAAGCCCGCATTCTGCAGCCAGATGCTGTGCTCGACGCCGTTCACGTCGTAGGACTGGCCTGCGCCCGCGAATGCGCCGAACACGCTCGCCGAGATCACGAGCGGCGTCACGAACTGAACGATCGACACGCCCAGATTGCCGATGCCCGCGTTCATGCCCGTCGCGAAACCCTTCTTCGCCTTCGGGAAAAAGAAGCTGATGTTCGCCATCGACGAACTGAAATTCGCGCCGCCGAGGCCGCACAGCAACGCCAGAACGAGCAGCGTCGGATAGCCCGTCGACGGATCGCGCAGCGCCAAGCCCATGCCGAGCGCTGGAATCAGAAGACTCGCGGTGGAGAACGCTGTAAAGCGGCGTCCGCCGAATATCGGCACGAGAAACGAGTAGAAGATGCGCAGCGTCGCGCCAGAAAGCGGAGGCAACGCGGTGAGCCAGAACAACTGGTCCTT
Source organism: Caballeronia sp. ATUFL_F2_KS9A (assembly GCF_023630765.1). Taxonomy (NCBI): domain Bacteria; kingdom Pseudomonadati; phylum Pseudomonadota; class Betaproteobacteria; order Burkholderiales; family Burkholderiaceae; genus Caballeronia; species Caballeronia sp. ATUFL_F2_KS9A. The sequence goes on from NZ_JALQEK010000033.1 coordinate 167,389, forward strand.
CGTGAAGTGAAAACCACCCTTATCGAGATTGACGACGACGACGCTCCATAGCGACCACACGGCGAACGCCAGCGCGAGCGCGGGAATCGAGATCCAGAGGTTGCGGCGGGCGACCGATTCGCCCGTTGCGCGCCAGAAGGCGGCGTTCTCGGGATCCCAGCGAGTGAGCAGATAGCGTGAAGACATGGTTAGTGCTTGGGTTGAAACGTGAAGTGCATGCAGATGAGACTGACCGCGGTCGCGCCGAACATCAGCATGAAACAGGTGGTACGCACGCCGGTGAGGTCGACGAGCAAGCCAAAAAGAATCGGCAACAGGAAGCCGGCAAGTCCGCCCGCGAGGCCGACGATGCCCGACACGGCGCCGATGTTCGTCGAGAACTCGTCCGACACGAACTTGAACACCGACGCCTTGCCGACCGCCATCGCAACGCCGACGACAAACATGAGCACCGTATAGGCGACCGGTCCCATTTCGATGTGGAACGTGCGCGGGCCGTCTTTCGCGTGGACGACGAAATCCGTCACCGGATAGCTCAGCAGGAAGAAGCATGCGAGCGCGACCCACATGACGATCCAGGTCGTGCAGTACGCGCCGAAGCGGTCCGACATCCAGCCGCCGAGCGCGCGCAGCACGCCGCCCGGCAACGAGAAGCAAGCGGCTAGAAACGCGGCCTGTTCAATGCCGAAGCCGTACTGATTCACGTAGTACTGCGGCATCCACAATGCGAGGCCGACGTAGCCGCCGAACACGACCGAGTAGTACTGCGCGTAACGGAGCACGCGCCGGTCTTTCAGCACGGTCATCTGCGCGGCGAAACTCTGCGTGCTGGCGCTGCGATGCGCGGGATTGGACGCCGACACGAACCAGAAGACGATCGCGGTGAAGAGCATCGCGACGGAATAGACCTTCGGCACGATCGTCCATGTGCCCGCCGCGAGAATCAGCACGGGCGCGACGAACTTGGTCAGCGCCGCACCCGAATTGCCCGCGCCGAAGATGCCCATCGCGAGGCCTTGACGCGACTTCGGGAACCAGCGCGCGACATACGGCGTGCCGACTGAAAACGACGCGCCCGCGACGCCGACGAACAAGCCGAGCACGAGGAATTGCCACAGTTCCGTGGCATAGCCGATCAGCCAGATTGGCGCGATAGTGACTGCCATCGTGCAGAAAAAGACGATGCGGCCGCCGAAACGGTCGGTCCAGATGCCGAGCGGCACGCGCAGCAACGAACCCGTGAGAACCGGCGTCGCGGCGATGAGGCCGAACTCGGTATCGGTGAGATGAAGCTGCTTTTTGAGAGGGATGCCGAGAATGGCGAAGACCATCCAGATGGCGAAGCAGATCGTGAATGCGAAGGTGCTTGCGCCGAGCACGCGCCAGGCGCGCGTGTCGGTCGATGCTTTTGTAGCGAGGGTTGAGTCGACGACGCTCATCGTCCTTTCCTTGTCGTTGTAACTTTCCCGACAAGGGTAAGGAGCGTCGCGCGAGACGCCTATCCGCCGTGCGGATGCGGCGGCGGTGTGCCGCTAGCTCATGCGGCGTAGTCCGGACGGAGTAGTGCCTGTCGCGTCACGCGTTCTGCGATGCCAGCGCGATGCAACTCGCCGGATCGATCGAAAAATGGATGGTCTCCCGGACCGGCGTTTTGTGCGATGGATGCACACGCGCGAGCACGATCTCTCCGCCGATCATGAAATCGGTCGTGCCGAAGCTCGAAACGCATCCTGTCGCGTAGCTTTGCGTCGAGGTTCGAGAGCGGTTCGAACACCATGCCGGACTTGCGGCGATTCGGCGGCACAAAGGTCTCGTCGCGCGCCGAGAAAACGGTCACGCTGTTCACCGAAATCGATCCGCCGACCGGACGTTCCAGCCCGGCAATGGAGCGCAGCGTCGTCTTGCCGCATCCGCTCGGGCCGAGCCGCGTGGAACGCGATATGGCTGCTTTCATCGCGTCGAATGTCAGTTCCAAGCATGGCGCCCGGCGAGCGCGCCTTTTTTTAACCACCGCATCGTCAAAGAGTGTCAACCGACGGTGTAACGGTCAACGCCGGACGCAAAACACCGTTATCCGCAATGACGAATTGCCGCTTCGCCTCGTGCAATTTGAGATAGAGCGATATTCAGCAGATTCGAACTCGCTGTTCCGCCGCCGCTGGCTTTTGCCGGCGTCGCATCCGCCAAACAATCCGATCAACACCACCAGCGCGGCATGGCAAAAGTGCGCCACTTCGCCTCTTTGCCGGCACCGAAGCTCAAAGAAGTCCAAATGATTAGCTCTGTCCAATCGCGCCGCCTGTCGTGCGCAGCATGTCTTGCCGTCGTCTTCAGCTTCGTTCTTGGCGGATGCGCCAGTCGAACGCTCGAGCAGACCGCGACCAAGCCAGCTTCGCAAACCGACGCTGCCGCTGCGCCGGCGGCACCTGCCGGCTTCTACCGCGTCACAGGCGCGGACACCCTCGCTTCGATCGCAGCCGCCTACGGTCGCGACCCGAACGCGATTGCCGCCTGGAACGGGCTTTCCGCCAGCACTCCACTGACGAACGGCCAACTGCTGCGGGTCGGTCCGCCATCGGCATCGGTTGCCGGCTCGGACGATTCCACGCAGCGGAGTGTGAACGCAACACGCTGCCGATCCGATTCCTTGTCCTGGCCGATAAAGGGCCCAATCCTGAAGCGCTTCGGTGTGGACGGGGTCCGGGGCGTTGTCATCGGTGGCGCAGCGGGAGACACGATCCGTGCGGCGAAAGGAGGGCGCGTGGTGTATGCGGGTAACGAGATCGCGGGCTACGGCAGCCTCGTAATACTGAAACATGACAGTCGCTACCTGACTGCCTATGGCCATATCCAAAACGTTCTGACCAAGGAAGGGGCCGACGTAACGAAGGGGCAAGCCATCGCGACGATGGGCGCTCAAACGAATGGTCAGCCATCGCTGCTTTTCGAGGTGAGACGGGATCGTCAGCCAGTCGATCCCCTGCCCTATCTTTCCGACTGCGCTTCGTGATCCGTCGAACGTCAGGTCAGGTTACTTGCTCTCGAACAAAGCGATATGCACCGAATGAACATGCTTCAGCCGCGCATCCTCAGCGCCTTCGCCTGCATCCTGTTGATCGCCGGATGTGCAGCCTCTCTGTCGGAGCAAGGCAATGAGGGCGCTTCGACAAACCAACCGGCGAGCGCGTCGAGCCTTCCGGTTCAATCCGCAAACGACGATTGCGTTTCGACCGAAATCACTTCATCCGACCGGCCGGACGAGACACCGACCGCGCGCGCGTACCATCAAGCCGGGATTGCATCCTGGTACGGGCGAACGTTTCACGGTCGACGCACCGCCAGCGGCGAGCGCTTCGACATGTATGCCATGACAGCGGCACATCGCACGCTACCGCTCGGATCGTGGATCCGCGTCACGCTTCCGGGAGGGAGCCCGTCCGTCCTCGTCCGAATCAACGATCGCGGTCCGGTTTCACGCAACAGAATCATCGATCTGTCATACGGGGCAGCCGCTGCGCTGGGCATTGTCCGGCGTGGTTCGGCCCAAGTCGAACTATCGACCGATTCCGGTTTCCATACTCCGTCGTAGACTGCCGCTCCCATGTCTCGACTCTCACACAAGCGGGCACCGTCCCCCCGCCTCCCGCTCACCAAGGCAATGCTCCTGCCATTGCCGCCTGTGCACCGCAACTCATGACGCGCCGGTCCTGCATCTTCCTGTTCGTGCTGACCTACCTTCTGGGTTGCGTCCTGGCCGCGATGGACACCAAGGGGAGTCCGATCGACGTGATGCAGGCGACCATGTCCGCATGGAGCGCTTCGAACCGCGAAGCCGTTGCCGATGCGAGCCAGCGACGGCGCGATGAAATCGAGCGATCGAATGCCATTCGGGAATCCCGGCCTCTCGCCGGGCTTTAGCGAGAAGAACCGAAGAAGGCGCCTGGGCCGTGGCTTCACCCGGGCACGCGGCTCGGCTTCACCACGTGAGACGATCGAACCCGGCGAAGTTATCGCGGCGATCCATCGCGCGCGGCTCGAACACGCTTTGACGTCGCTTTATCACACTCGCAATTCCATCCCTTCGTTGTAGACTCGCCTGCTCCTTTCGGAGTAGGCAAAAAGTTCCGCCTTCGCGCGACACTCCGTCGCATCAACTTGATCTGAAACAAAATTTCAACCATTCGCGTCATCGCGAAAAATCGCGCGTGGCATGATCTTGACGCGGCGCAAAGCCGTGCAACGGCGTTCTTCCCGGGACGCTTCGATCATCGAAACCAGCGAATGCAATGAATGAAAATACCCAACGTTTAGCAGTGCCATTGTTATCGGGGTTGATAGCCAGTCTTTGTCTTTCGGGATGCAAGCTGGAGGTGTTGGACTCGAAAGGCGTGATTGGCGCAGCGGAATCGTCGCTGATCGCCACCGCGACTTACGCCATGCTTCTCGTCGTAGTCCCGGTGATCCTGCTCACCCTGTTCATCGCATGGCGCTATCGCGCGTCCAACACGAAGGCCACGTATGCGCCGAAATGGGCGCATTCCACGGCCATCGAAGTCGTGGTCTGGGCGATTCCCGCAGCCATCATCCTGTACCTCGGCATCCTCACGTGGAAAACCACGCACGAGCTCGATCCGTACAAGCCGCTGCAATCCGAAGTCAAGCCGATCAACGTCGAAGTCGTGGCGCTCGACTGGAAGTGGCTGTTCATCTATCCGGATCTTGGCGTCGCGTCGGTGAACCAGCTCGCGTTCCCGGTCGGCACGCCGGTGAACTTCCGCATCACGTCCGATTCGGTGATGAATTCGTTCTTCATCCCGCAACTCGGCAGCCAGATCTACGCGATGGCGGGCATGCAGACGAAGCTGCACCTGATGGCCGATCACGCAGGCGACTACGCAGGCATCTCGGCGAACTACAGCGGCAAGGGCTTCTCCGACATGAAGTTCCGTGCACTGGCCATGTCCAACGAAGACTTCGACGCGTGGCTGAAGCAGGTCAAGAACGCGCCCGAGAATCTGAGCATGGACGTCTACGCCGGCGTCGCGCGTCCGAGCGAAAAGGTCGCGGTGCGCTACTTCTCGACCGTCGATCCGAAGCTCTTCAACAACATCGTCGCGAAGTACAACTACGGCAACTCGGTCGTAGGCGCAAATTGTGTAACCAAGGGGTAAGCCATGTTCGGCAAACTAACGCTTGAGGCGATCCCGTACCACGAGCCAATCATCATGGGGGCGACCGTCTTCATGGCGGTCCTCGCGCTCGGTACGGTCGGCCTTATCACTAAACTCGGCAAATGGGGCTGGCTCTGGCGCGAGTATCTGACTTCGGTCGATCACAAGCGCATCGGCGTCATGTATCTGGTCGTCGCCGGGCTGATGCTCGTGCGCGGCTTCGCCGACGCCGTCATGATGCGCGTGCAACAGGCCATCGCGCTCGATGGGCCCGGCTATCTGCCGCCGCATCACTTCGACCAGATCTTCACGGCCCACGGCACGATCATGATCTTCTTCATGGCCATGGCGCTGCTGGTCGCGTTCTTCAACCTCGTCGTGCCCTTGCAGATCGGCGCGCGTGACGTGGCGTTCCCGTTCATCAACTCGCTGTCGTTCTGGATGACGGCCGTCGCCGCCATTCTGATCAACCTGTCGCTGTTCATCGGCGAGTTCTCGACGACGGGCTGGCTCGCGTATCCGCCGCTCTCCGAGACGCAGTTCAATCCGGGCGTCGGGGTCGACTACTACATCTGGGCGTTGCAGTTGTCCGGCGTCGGCACGCTGCTCACCGCGGTGAACTTCTTCGTGACGATCGTGAAGATGCGCGCGCCCGGCATGACGTGGATGAAGATGCCGGTCTTCACGTGGACGGCGTTCTGCTCGAACGTGCTGATCATGGCGACGTTCCCGATCCTGACCGTCGCGCTCGCGCTGCTTGCGCTGGACCGTTACCTCGGCATGCACTTCTTCACGAACGACGGCGGCGGCAACCCGATGGTCTACCTGAACCTGATCTGGGCCTGGGGTCATCCTGAGGTCTACATCCTGGTTCTGCCCGCCTTCGGCATTTACTCGGAAGTGGTCGCGACGTTCTCGAAAAAGCCGTTGTTCGGCTACAAGACGATGGTCTGGGCCACGTGCTGCATCATGGTGCTGTCGTTCCTCGTGTGGCTGCACCACTTCTTCACGATGGGCTCGGGCGCTAACGTCAATGCCTTCTTCGGCATTATGACGATGGTCATTTCCATCCCGACCGGCGTGAAGATCTTCAACTGGCTCTTCACGATGTACCGAGGCCGCGTGCAGATGACTTCGCAAATCCTCTGGACCATCGGCTTCGTCATCACCTTCACGCTGGGCGGCATGACGGGCGTGATGCTCGCGATTCCCGGCGCCGACTTCGTGCTTCACAACAGCCTGTTCCTGATCGCGCACTTCCATAACGCGATCATCGGCGGCGTGGTGTTCGGTTACTTCGCCGGCATTTCGTACTGGTGGCCGAAGGTGTTCGGCTTCAAGCTCGATGAAAGGCTCGGCAAGAGTGCGTTCGTGTGCTGGTTCGTCGGCTTCTTCGTCGCGTTCGTGCCGATCTACATCCTCGGCTTCATGGGTGCGACGCGCCGCCTGAATCACTACGACGACCCGTCGTGGCAGCCGTTCTTCATCGCCGCTGCCGTGGGCGTGGGCATCATCGCGCTGGGTGTCGTGTTCCAGGTCGCGCAGATCGTGGTCAGTATCATCCGCCGCAATCAGCCTGCGTATCGCGATGTCACCGGCGATCCGTGGGGTGCGCGCACGCTCGAGTGGTCCATCAGCTCGCCGCCGCCGGTCTATAACTTCGCGAATATTCCCGCTGTGCGCGAACTCGACGACTTCGCCGATGCCAAGGAACACGGCCGCATCGATACGCGTCCGTACCGCGACATCCACATGCCGTCGAATACGAGCGCGGGTCTGGTCATCGGCCTGTTCGCGCTGGCCTTCGGTTTCGCGGCTATCTGGCACATCTGGTGGCTCGCGGCTGCAAGCATGGTCGGCATCTTCGCGACGGCTATCGGTTACAGCTTCCGCGATAACGCCGGCTTCATCATCCCGGCCGCGACCGTGAAGTCGACCGAAGAGCGCAATCGTCCGCCGAAGACGCCTGCGAAGGCCGGATCGGCTCGCGAACTCGAACTGGAGGCAATGTAATGTCGCAATCGACGCTATCCGCGCAACACGCGCATGGCCATGAGCACGAGCACCAGTCGCATTCGGTGTTCGGCTTCTGGGCCTATCTGATGACCGACTGCGTGCTGTTCGCGTCGCTCTTTGCAACCTTCGCGATGTTCGCGATGCAGACCGCAGGCGGCCCGACGCCCAAGGATCTCTTCAACCTGAAGGACGTCGCGTACGAAACGGGCCTGCTTCTCACGAGCAGCCTGACCTTCGGTCTCGCGATGATCTCGGCGACGCGCCGCAAGTCGGGCGCTGTGCTCGCGTGGCTGTTCGTCACGTTCCTGCTGGGTGCGGGCTTCCTGTTTCTGGAAATGCAGGAGTTCGCGCATCTGATCGCTGAAGGCGCGGGTCCGCAACGCAGCGCGTTCTGGTCGGCGTTCTTCACGCTCGTCGGCACGCACGGTTTGCACGTGTCCATCGGCATGATCTGGCTGGTCGTGTTGGCCGTGCAGATCGCACGCAATCCGCAAATGAACGAACGGGAATTGCGCCGTCTCGCTTGCCTGAGCCTCTTCTGGCACTTCCTCGACATCGTCTGGATTTGCGTGTTTTCCTTCGTCTACCTTGGGAGCGTCGTCTGATGGCACATGCTCATACCGAAACAAGCGATTTCCCGCACGTCACCGTGCGCGGTTATCTCATCGGCTTCGTGCTGGCTGTCGTGCTAACTGTGGCGTCGTTCTGGGCCGCGACCTCGGGCGCGTTCAAGGGCGAAAGCGCGATCGTCGCGCTCGCCGTGCTGGCCGCGGTGCAGGTGATCGTGCATGTGGTGTTCTTCCTGCACGTCAACTCGTCGAAGGGACAGCGCTGGCATGCGATCTCGTTTGCCTACACCATTCTCATGTCGCTGATTCTTATCGTCGGCACGGTTTGGGTGATGCATAACGTGCACATGCTGATGATGGCGCGCTAATCGCTCGGCTTCATCGCGTAATCTAAGGCGGACCTGCCGGTCCGCCTTTTTTTTCGTCCGTCGAAAAGGCGGTATCTGCACGAATTCATCATCCGTTGAAGAATCTTGACAATTCGCGGAACGAGGAAGAATATCTGTCCATAATTTGATTCACGAATCCACAATATGGACAAGGAGACGCGATGACCGCGCCGAAACCCGCGGCGGATGCCATGACGCCGTATCAACTTCCCTTCCCTAAAGAAGCGCAAAAGGAAATCGTCGTGCCGAGCGCGATTCCCGCCGACGAGCGCGAATGGGTGCCGCAGGCCGAAAACGTCTGGTTCCGTCCACTGTGTCTGAACGTGTCGACCGGCTACTGGATGAACCTCCTGCGCGTGCGCAAATCCGGCGTGCTGTCGCGTCATCGTCATCCGCAGGCGGTCCACGGCATGGTGCTCAAAGGCCGCTGGCGCTATCTCGAACATGACTGGGAAGCGACCGAAGGCAGCTATGTCTTCGAGCCGCCCGGCGAAACGCACACGCTCTATGTTCCCGAAGACGTCGAGGAAATGATCACGTACTTCCAGGTGAACGGCGTGATGTTCTATTGCGACCCGTACGGCAACTACACCGGCTACGAAGACGTCTTCACCAAAGTCGACATGTGCCGCAAGCATTACGAATCGGTCGGACTCGGTGCCGACTTCGTCGATCAATTCATTCGCTAGCATCCACCCAAACTCAACCCTCTAACAGACTCGACAGAGCATTCGGAGGAGACAACATGCTGGAAAAATCACCGCGCCTGAAGCGCATTCAGTGGGTCGCGCTCACTTTTCTGACGCTCGCGGGCATCGTGAATTATCTCGATCGCAGCACGCTCTCGATCGCGAATCACTCCGTCACGCAGGAGCTCGGCCTCTCCGCCTCGCAGATGGGCCTGCTGCTCTCCGCGTTCTCGTTCGCGTACGCGTTCTCGCAGTTGCCCATCGGCGTGATGCTCGACCGCTTTGGCGCGCGCATCATGCTCGGCCTCGGCATGTTCGTGTGGTCGGTCGCGCAGTTGTTCGGCGGGCTCGTCACGAATCTGCATCAGTTTCTCGCGGCGCGCATCGCGCTCGGCATCGGCGAGGCGCCGCAATTTCCGGCGGGCGCAAAGGTCGTGTCCGAATGGTTCGCGCAACGCGAACGCGGCAAGCCGACGGGCATCTTCGTCACGTCATCGACCATCGGACCCGCGCTCGCGCCGCCCATCCTCACCGTGCTCCTGCTGTCCTTCGGCTGGCGCAACATGTTCATCATCATGGGCGCGCTCGGGATTGCGGTGTCGATCGGCTGGTACATCGTCTATCGCAACCGGAAGGACGTGAAGCTCGAATCGCAAGAACTCGCGCATCTGACCGAGGGCGAACCGGCGCAGCGCAAGGAACGCAACATGACGTTCGCGGAATGGCGCGGCCTTTTCGGCAAGGCGACGACGTGGGGCATGATCTTCGGCTTCATGGGCGTGATCTACATGGTGTGGCTGTATCTCACGTGGCTGCCCGCGTATCTCGAACACGAGCGTCATCTGACGATCGCGAAGACCGGCTGGGTCGTGACGATTCCGTATCTCGCGGGCACGCTCGGGATGCTGTCCTCGGGCTTCATCGCCGATGGTTTGATGGCGCGCGGCGTCGCCCCGATCCGCAGCCGCAAGTGGCCGATCTGCTCGGGACTCATCGGCGCGGCGCTGTTCACCGTGCCCGCCGCGTTCACGCCGAACCTGACGCTCGCGATCGCCTATCTGTCGGCCGCGATGTTCTTCGTCAACATGGCGAGCGGCGCCGCGTGGGCGCTCGTTTCCGTTGCCGCGCCGCGCCACATGGTCGCGTCGCTCGGCAGTATCCAGAACTTCGGCGGCTACTTCGGCGGCTCGTTTGCGCCGTTCATCACGGGCCTCGTCGTCGACAAGACGCATTCGTTCGTGAACGCGTTTCTGATCAGCGCGGGCGTCGCGTTCGCTGCTGCGCTCGTCTACATGTTCGTCGTGCGCGCGCCGATCGAGGACGCGGAGCGCCAGACCGAACCCGTTCCCGCCGTATGAATCGCACCGATATGACTTTTCAAGCTGATCTCTTCAAGGGCAAGACCGTCGTCGTGACCGGCGGCACGCAGGGCATCGGCGCGGGCATCGCGCAGCAATTCGCGGCGCTCGGCGCGCGCGTGATCGCCGCCGGCCTAGCGCCGACCGACGCGCCCGGCATCGAAGTCGTCGAACTCGATGTCGCCGATGCCGCCAGCGTCGCCGCGCTCTTTGCGCGTATCGATTCGCTCGACGTGCTCGTCAACTGCGCGGGCATGATCCGGCGCGGCGACGAGCACGACATCGAAACATTCGAGCGCGTGATCGCGGTGAATCTCAACGGCACGATGCGCATGTGCGCCGCCGCGCGTCCACTGCTCGCGCGCAGCAAGGGTTCGATCATCAACACGGCGTCGATGCTGACGTTCTTCGGCGGCGGACTCGTGCCCGCGTACAGCGCGAGCAAGGGCGGCGTCGCGCAACTGACGAAATCGCTGGCGATCGCCTATGCCGCCGAGGGCATCCGCGTGAACGCCGTTGCGCCCGGCTGGATCGCGACGCCGCTCACGCAAGCGCTGCAGAACGACGACGGCCGCTCGCAGGCGATCCTCGACCGCACGCCGATGAAGCGCTGGGGCTTGCCGGAAGACGTCGCGCGCGTGACGGCGTTTCTCGCGTCACCGGCGGCGTCGTTCATGACGGGCGCGATCGTACCCGTCGATGGCGGCTATCTCGTGGCATGATTCCCGCATCATGCCCTCAGACACCGCTTCCCTCGACGCCGCCAAGGCCACCGGCACCGCCGCCTTCTCGAAGTTCATGGCGGTGCTGCAACTCATTGCCGATGCCGGCGAACCGCCGACCATCGCGCGTCTCACCACGGCGAGCGGTTATCCGCGTCCGACGGTCTATCGCATCGTCGGCGCGCTAATCGCGGAAGGCCTGGTCGTCGAAAGCGTGCGCGGCGGATGTTACGCGCCCGGCCCGCGGCTGATGTCGCTCGCGAGCCGCAGTTGGGAGCGCTCCGATTTGCGCATCGCGGCCACCGACGCGTTGCAGGCGCTGCGCGACGCGACGCAGGAGACGGTGCATCTGGCAGTGCGCAGCGGCTCGGAGATGGTGTACATCGAGAAGCTCGAAAGCCCGCATGCGGTTCGCATGGCGTCGCGCATCGGCACGCGCGTGACGCTGTATTCGAGTTCCGTCGGCAAGGCGTATCTGTCGACGCAATCGCCCGCCGAACGCGATGCATTGCTGCATGGCCTGAAGTTCGAACGCTTCACACCGAACACGATCACCGATCGCGCCGCGCTCGACGCCGAACTCGATGCAACTCACGCGCGCGGCTATTCGGAAGACCGCGAGGAAAACGAGGCGCAGATTTTCTGCTACGGCAGCGCGATCGTCGGCGCGAATGGCGTGACGCTCGGCTGCGTGAGCATCAGCATTCCGCTGTTCAGAAAGAGCGCGACGCCGCTCGAAACCTACGTCGAGCCGCTGAAGGACGCGTCGCGCGCGATCGCGGAGCGTATGTCGCCGGGTACGCGTTGACGCGCTAATGCCCGCGCCTTGGCTCGGAACCAGCGCCCCTCAGTCCCGCCGAAACGCGCCCGTCGCATCCGCCCGCTGTGCGATGAGCCGCGGAAGACGCGGCAGTGTGTGCGGCCAGTGCGTCGCTTCGTGCGCAAAGCGCGCCGCCATGCTTCTGAAGCCGATCTGATCCGCCGCGAGCCGCACGATGACCCTGCGCGCGATCTTCCATACGTCGACGTCCGGCGCGATGTCCTCCGCGATGCGCTCGATGCGTTCCGCCGAACGCGCGAGCAGCACCGCGCGCGACGCGATGCGCCCGTGCGACGCGCTGAACATATGTTCGGCGGGCGCCTTGCCGATCGCGCCGAACAGATGCGCGACACCGACCTTGCTGCGTGCGTGCGGCGAAGCAAAGCGCTCGGCTTCGCGCCGATACGTCGCTTCGACGCGCACTTCGTGATGCGTCGCATGCGTCTCGGGCCGGCCGTGCTCGAGATGTGCGCGCGCGGCCGCCTTGTGATCGCCCTCCATCAGCGCATGCGATACGCCGACGATGAAGTCGCGCTCGTGCGCCGCGAAGAACATCATCGGATTGTCGGCTTCCAGCACGATCTGGCCGCGCGTCTCGCCTTCGATGCCCACGCGCGCGCCCGCCGCGTCCAGTCCCGCGTGATACAGCCCGACGCCCAGCGCCATTTCGAAGAACGCTTCGATGAGCGTCGCGAGGACATCGGCCTGATCGAGCCCGCATGACGCGAGCGCTTGCGCATCCGACAGTGCGGCCGTTTCGATCGCGCGTGTCGTCAGCACCGAGTCGTTGCAATAGTCCCAGAGCACTTCAGGCACGGCGAGACGCGCGTCGTCGCGCAGGCGAAAGCGCAAGTAGCTCTGATCGGCGGCGCGCTGGCGCAAGTCGATCATCGCATCGACGCTCTCGCGTGAACGGCGCACCCATTCCACCGGATGCATCTCGCGCGCCTTCGCCGAACGGCGTTCCGCGAAACGCGCAGCCGCGAGCGCGAGGTCGAGATCGTCAGCGAGTTCGGCATGCGCGTCGGCGCGCAATAGCGTGACGCGCACCGCCATATCGCGGAGGCGCGCACGATGCGTCTGCTCCGCGATGCCCGAGCGCAACGGCACCGCGCTCAGCTCGGTGAGCTCGAAGGAAAGCGCGGGCGGGAATGCGGCTCTGCAAGCGTCGCGAAAGCGCGTTGCGTCGTACGGCGTGAAGAGCCCGTCGAGTTCGGACAGCGCGACGCGCACCGCCGTTTCGGCAAGCGCCGGATGACTCGCGAGCGCGCCGGACGCGTTCTCCAGCACGCGCGAAAGTTGCGAGAGCGCGGGCACGCCGGCTGCCAGCGGCGCGGCGCGCGCGCCATGCGTGGCGAAGAAGCGCGCGACGCGCGTCATCGCTGCGCCGTCGCCGGTCAGATGGCTTTCGCGGACGAACGCCCGGCCAAGACGCCAGAACGTCGCGAGTCGTCGGACTGACAAATTCGGGCTCGCTGAAAGTGAGTTGAAACAGCTGAAAGGCTGCGATGCCGCCGTGCGTGGCATTTGGATTGCTGACTGTGTAACACGATTCGTTCCTGCATGCACGCGGACGAAACGAAGCCTTCCTCATTTACTTCGTGATCCTTTTTAAATGACGACTTCTTCCTTACGCGAAGCGCTGACGAACGAATCCGGCGTGCGAAGCTTCATCGTCGCGCACGACGATGCGATCGCGTTCGAACATTATCGTGAGGACGTGACGCCGGAATCGCTCGAAAACATCAACTCGGTCACGAAGACCATCGTCGCGCTTGCCGTCGGCGCGGCGCTTCGCGAAGGCGCGCTTCCGCCGCTCGATACCCCCGCCGCGCGCCTTGTGCCGCCCATGTGCGACACGGCGCTCGATCATCGCGTGCAGCGCATCACGCTCAGGCATCTGCTCACGATGACATCGGGATTCGAATGGGACCAGCGCACCATCGACGACTGCGTGCTCGGCAGTTGCGAGCGCTTCTCGGACGATGAAAGCCGGCTGCGCTTCATTCTCTCGCGGCCCTTCGCGAGCGAGCCGGGCACGCGCTTTCAATACGATTCGCACGCGGTCCAGTTGCTGTCGCTGGCGCTCGAATCCGCGACGGGGCGCACGCTCGCCGATTACGCGCGCGACACGCTGTTCGCGCCGCTCGGCATCGAAGCGAGCGAATGGATCAGCGACGAGGACGGTCACACGTTCGGCGGGCGCGGTCTCCTGCTGCGCGCACGCGACATGATTTCGCTCGGCGTTCTGATGATGCATCGCGGCGCATGGCGTGGCGCGCGCATCGTCGACGAAGCGTTCATCGACGATGCCATGTCGGTGCAAAGCGACGGCGGCCCGCCGATGGACGCGCAATACGGCTATCTCTGCTGGATCGATTCGCGTTATGTCTTCGCGGCGGGACACGGCGGCCAGTTCATCTTCATCGCGCAACGAGAGCGGATCGTCGCGGCCACGACGTGCGACAGCGGCGATGCACATCGCAACATGCGCGACCTGTTCGAGCGCCATGTGCTCGACATGGCGTGAAAGAGACGGCGCGACTGTATCTTTTTGTCGACGCACATTTCGGATTAATCTCAATACGGTATCTTATAAATGCGTCGCCTGGACGCATTCACATCAAGATCGAGAAAACTTCGAGCGCCGTGCACGAAGACTCATAACGATAAAAAGAGAGGCGCCATGCAACACCATTCCGAACCGCCGATGGCGAAAGCGATGTACATCCTTGGGCAGATCGGCGCGATCATCTGTCACGAACGCGGGCCGCGCCCGCAGACCGCGGTGCTGACGAAAATGGCATCGCGCCCCGCCGAGGGTTTCTCGATAGCTGTTGCGAGCATGAACGAAATGTGCCCGCCGCGGCGCGGAGAGCGCCGCGCGCTGCTGCAATGGAAGCACAAGGAGATCGGACGCCTGCGCCGCATGCTGCCCGATCCGCTGCCGACGGCTGCATCCGCGCATACGCAGATGCCGTTCTGGGCCGGCTATTGTCAGTACTGGGAAGACATGTTGAAAGCGGACGCAGAGCGCGATGTCGAACCATTCGCGCCGAAGCTCGAACTCGTTCAGCGCAAGCGCACCGATGCATGATCGCCCTCGCCTTGACGCGCCGAGAAATAATCGCGCAGCACCGCGATCATGCCGTCGAGTTCGGTCGGCTTGACAAAGTAGCCGTTGAAGCCGGTGCGCTGCGCGCGCGACAGATCCTGCGGATCCGTGCAACTCGTATGCGCGAGCAGCAACATCGACAGATCGATGGCGCGGATCGCTTCGGCCGCTTCCCAGCCATCGCCGAGCGGCATCATCAGATCGAGCAGTACGACGCCCGGCCGCCACTTGCGCGCGAGCGACACGGCGTCGAGGCCCGTGTGCACCGCGCGCACGGTGAAGTCGGCGTCTTCGAGCGCGAGACAGATCGCGCGCGTCGCGTCCATGTCGTCATCGGCGATGAGCACGCGCGGCTCGTCGCAGCACGTCGCGCGCGGCGGAATCTGCCACAGCGCTCGCGTGGAAACACGTTCGTGTCGTTGCATCGTTCGGGCCTCGGAATGAACGGAGATGAGAGCAACGATCATTCCCTCGCGGGCCCGCAAAAGCGTGGCGTCAGGCGGCATGCGGCGCGCCGACGTTACACTTCGGGATTACCCGGTGGCTGTCGCGGCGCGTCGATGCACGCGCGCCGTGCAGGATTTGCATCGTCGTCGCATGAGCGTCGACGATGGTGCATTCATCTCCAAACGAGAGGCTAATCGATGTTCGTCGTGTATTGGCTTGGCGACAACCCTGACGCCGAAGGCGCGGCACGCTACAAGCGCTTCGATGCGAACGCGCTCGCCGATGCGCTGCGCTTCGCTGAAGACCTGCGCCGCCGTCAAGCCGCTGGCGAGAACATCGGCTTCGTCACGCTATGCAGTGAAAACCCGCATTCGGTCGGCAAGCCCGGCGTCGCCGATCCGCCCGCCGACTACGACTGGAAAAAGCGCAGACGTTAGTTTTGCGCGGTCGCGGATGCGTCGTCCTGCCATCCGCCGCCGAGCGACTTGTACACGGCGATGAGATCGGTCGTTACGTTGACGGTCGATTGCGCGAGCTGCTCGCGCGTCTGCGCAAGCTGACGTTCGGCATCGAGCACGGTCACGAAAGGCGTGAGTCCTTTGCGATAACTGTCCGTCGCGAGTTGCAGGCTGACGCGATTCGCCTCGACCGTGCGCGTGAGCGCCGCGCGCCGGTCCTGTTCGGTCCGATACGAAACCAGCGCGTTATCTACTTCCTGCAACGCGTTGAGCACCGTCTGCCGATACTGCAACGCCGCTTGCCCCGCCTGCGCCTTCGCCACGCGCACGTTCGCGCGCAACGCGCCGCCTTCGAAAATCGGCAGCGAAATGCTCGGCCCGACCGACCAGAACAGGCTCGACCAATGCGCGAGATAGCGCGCCTTCGTTGCACGCGTGCCGACCTGCCCAGTTAGTGAGATATCCGGATACATCTGCGCCACCGCGACGCCGACTTCAGCGGTCGCGGAATGCAGTTGCGCCTCCGCGCGGCGAATGTCTGGACGACGGCGCGCGAGCGTCGACGGCAAGCCGATCGGCACGACCGGCGGCACCGGCGGCAACGCGCGCGCATCGGACAGTTCCGCGTCGAGCGTGCCCGGCGCGTTGCCGGTCAGCACGGCGAGACCGTTCATCGCCTGCGCGATCTGCGCATCGAGCGTCGGCAGTTGCGCCTGCAACGATCCGACTTGCGCGCTCGCGCTCTGCACGTCCTGCTGGCTCGTCAGGCCGACGCGTGCCTGTTCGCGCGTGAGATCGAGAATCTGCTCTTCGGCGTCGATCTCGGCGAGTGTGATCTGCTTGATCGCCTGCGCGCCGCGCAATTGCGCATACGTGCGTGCGACTTCCGATTCGAGCGAAACGAGCGCGTCGTTGCGATTTTCGATTTCAGCCTGCGTCTGCGCATTCGCCGATTCCACCGAACGCCGCACGCGGCCAAAAAGATCGAGTTCCCACGATGCGTCGAAGCCGTCCTGAAACAGCGTGACCGGACCGGTCGCGGAATCGAGTCCCTGACGGATCTGTGCGCCGTTCGCGCCGAGACCGTCGAGCTTGTCGTACACGCCTTGCGATTCGAGCAGGCCTTTCAAGCCGAGTTGCTGGCGCTTCACGCTCGCATTCGCGCTCAACTGCGGCAAGCCCTGCGCCGCCGCCGACACGCTCTCTTCCCGCGCCGCCGCGATGCGCAGCACCGCGCTCTGCAAATCGAGATTGCCCGCGATGGCGCGTTCGATCAGCGCATCGAGCGTCGCATCGTTGAACTGCTTCCACCAGCGCGGATCGGGATCGGCGGAAATCTGCGCCGTCGATGGCGCGTCGGCATGGGGCACGCGCGGATCGTCCGGCGCGTTCTGCGCGCGCTGCGTGTCGCTCCAGTTATCGGGAACATCGGCTTTCGGCGGCGTGAAATCCGGGCCGACCGCGCACGCGCTCAATGCGAGCGCGAACATCGGAATGAACGGAATGATTGGACGCAGCTTCATCTCAATGCCCTCCCGCCTGGCCCGAAGCCTTCACGGGCGAAAAGAAAAACGTGAGCGGTATGAACATGAACGCGAAGATCGCGCACGCGGCGAACACGTCGAGATACGCGAGGATGGTCGCCTGCGATACGAGCGTCTTGTACATCTGCCCGGTCGCGGCGGACATCGCTTGCGACATCGTCTGGCCACTGTCCATCAGCGTGCGCGCGATGCGTTGCACCGACTCGTTGTACGGCTGATTGAGCGGCGTCAGATGCTCGACCATATGCGCCATGTTCGCCTGCGTGCGCTCGCGGATCATCGCGGTCGCAAGCGAGATGCCGATCGATCCCGCGACGTTGCGAAACATCGTGAAGAGCGCGGAGGCATCGTTGTTGAGCGACTTCGGCAGTGACAGATACGCGAGCGTCGTGACCGGCACGAACAGAAAGCCGATGCCGATGGATTGCGCGCTGCGCATCTTCGTCAGCGTCACGTAATCGACGTTCGGCACGAGATGATGCGAATACAAGAGCGCGCATCCCATCAGAAAGAAGCCGAACGCGACGAGAAAGCGCGTCTGAATCACGTTCATCAGCTTGCTGACGACGGGAATCAGGAACACGATGCAGATCGCGCCCGGCGAGAGCACGAGGCCCGCGAGCGTCGCCGTGTAGCCGAGCTGCTGTTGCGCGAGCTGCGGTATCAGCACGGCGCTGCCGTACAGCACCGATGCGAATCCGACGATAGCCGCCGAACCGAGCGCGAAGTTGCGATCTTTCATCACGCGAAGATCGACGACGGGCCGCTTCGCGTACAGCAGCCAGAATGTCGCGCCGACGATGCCTACCGCCGCGAGCACCGCGAACGTCACGATGAAGTTCGACGCGAACCAGTCGTCGTCCTCGCCGCGATCGAGAAATACTTGCAGACAGCCGAGCCCGAGCGCGATGAGACTGATGCCGACCACATCGATGCCGATCTTCTTCGGATCTTGCCGTTTTTCCCACGGCGGATCTTCGACGAACTGCATCACCGCGATGGTCGTCAGCACGCCCACCGGCACGTTGATGAGAAAGACCCAGCGCCAGGTGAAGTTATCGGTGATCCAGCCGCCGAGCGTCGGTCCGAGCACCGGCGCGACGACGATCGCGACCGCCGAGATCGAGAACGCGCGGCCGCGCTGCTCGGGCGGAAAGGTATCGAGAATGATCGATTGCTGGCTCGGTTGCAGGCCGCCGCCGAAGAAGCCCTGCAGAATCCGGAAGACGATCAGTTCACCGAGATTCGACGCGATGCCGCACATGAACGAGCAGACCGTGAACGCCCCGATGCAGATGAGAAAGTAGCGCTTGCGCCCGAGTATCTTCGAGAAGTACGCCGAAAGCGGCAGCACGATGCCGTTCGCGACGAGATAGGACGTGAGTGTCCACGTCGCTTCGTCGTAGCTCGCGGACATCGTGCCGGAAATGTGCGGCAGCGCGACGTTCACGATGGTCGTGTCGAGCACTTCCATGAACGCCGCGAGCGTGACGACCACGGCGATGAGCCACGGATTCGCGCTCGGCTTCCAGCCGCTGTGGTCGTGTTCCGCGGTGCTGTCGCTCATGATGTCAATGGCGCAGCATGACGGTCGGCACGACCGAAAGCCCGAGCGGCAGCGATGTGCCCGGCTTCAATCCATCGTCGATGACGATCTTCACCGGCACGCGCTGCACGATCTTCACGAAGTTGCCCGTCGCGTTTTCGGCGGGGAACGCGGAGAAGCGCGAGCCGCTGCCGAGCTGCACGCTGTCGACGTGGCCGTGCAGCTTCATGTCGGGATACGCATCGACGTCGATATCGACCTTGTCGCCCGGCTGCATCCGATCCAGTTGCGACTCCTTGAAGTTCGCGCTGATCCAGACGCGCGTCGTGACGAGCGAAAGTATCGACGTGCCCGCCTGCAGGAACGTGCCGTATTGCACGTTGCGCTTCGTGATCCAGCCATCGGCGGGCGCGCGCAGTTCCGTGTACGAGAGATTCAGTTGCGCCGATTCGACTTGCGCCTGCGCCTGCCGCACTTGCTGACGCCGCTCCTCGACGGTCGCCACGACTTGCGCGATCTGCTGCGGCACGAGGCTCGCGGTGCGGACCTGCGCACGCGCCTGCGCGACGTTCGCCTGCGCGCTCTTTTGCTGCGCGTCCGCGGTGTCGATGTTTTGTTGCGACGTCGCGCGGATATCGACGGAATGCTGCCGCTCGTACGCCGCGCTCGCCTGCGCGAGATTGGCGCGCGCGTTGAGCTCCTGCGCCTGGGCCTCTGCGAGCTGCGCGGGATACTGCACGCGCGCCACTTCGAGCTGCGTTTGCGCCGCGTGCAGTTGCGCCTGCGCGAGACCGAGCTGCGCGTTGGCCTGATCGAGTTGCGCCTGATAATCGCGCGGATCGATCCTGATGAGCAGATCGCCCTTGTGCACGAAGCGGTTGTCGTCGATGTACATCGTCACGACATAGCCCGATACCTTCGGCGCGATCGTGACGGCATCGCCGTCGGTGTAGGCGTCGTCGGTGCTGACCTGATTGCGCGTCAGGAACCACCAGACGAACGCGCCGATCGCCAGCACCACGACGACGACGCCCAGAATGATCAGCGGCTTTTTGCCGGGCTTCTTGCGCGCTTTGTCTTTCGCTTTGTCGCCGTCGTCTTTCGCGTCCTTGCGCTCATTCTCGCGCGCTTCGTCTTGAGTATCGGAGTCGTCTCGGTCTGACATCGCCGCTCGCTATCGGGTAATCGGGTGAGACCCGGACGAACGCCGGGCGAAGTTGCGCGAATGCCGGAGCGCTCGGACGCTCGATGGAGGCATTCGGAAGGCACACGATCAGCAAACGGTATTCCCTTACGGTTTCGATACGCGCAGGCGCAGCGGCGCGGGCGCAATGGCCAGCGATCCAGCCGCTTTGTAAAAGATGCAATTGCGCGCTCATTTCCCGCTAACTTTGCGAGCCGATCATCCGCTCTGAACCAAACAGACGGAGACTCATCATGTACAAGCACATTCTCGTCGCGGTCGGCACGAGCCTCAGCGAAAGCGCCCTGACCACCGCCATCACGCGCGCCCGCGACTGCAACGCGCGGCTGACCGCGCTGCACATCGTCGATCAGGCGCCGTGGTGGGCCATCGTCACCGCCGACAGCAATCCGGGCGAAACGCTCGATGTCATCGAGGATCACGCGCGTGCCGTCACGCGCTATGCGGCGCGATTGATCGATAGCGCGGGCATCGACGGCATTGCGCGCAGCGTCACGCAGCCGCTCGACGGCACGAGCGTCGGCGAACTGATCGCGCGCGAGGCGAAAGCGGCGGGCGCGGATCTGATCGTGCTCGGCGGCGAGGCGGAAACCGGCTGGCGGCACGGCGAAGCGCGTCTGCGCGATGTGGTGTGCTCGCACGCAACATGCGACGTGCTGATCGCGGCGCACGCGAGCGCACCGCTTTCCGCAGGATTGGCTCACGCGCGCGTCGCCGCTTCGTCGGCCTGCGCTGGCACGCGCGTATCACATCGTCAGAGCGCGCCGCGCAAGTGAGCTGCAAGCTGCACGATGCCGATCGAAATCTGCTTCTCACGTTTCGGATCGAGCCGGCCGACCGGCACGCTCGTCGATACCGCGACGCGCTTGCCCGCCGGCGTCATCCCGACGTAAGCCGCGAAACACGCGAGGCCTTCCGCGACTTCCTCGCGCTCGACCGCGAGACCGCTCGCGCGAATCGACGCGAGTTCGCGCAGTAGCGCCGCGCGCCGCGTGATGGTGCGCGGCGTCACCGCTTCGAGACGGTCGGGCAGGCGCTCGATCACGGCTTCATCGGTCATTCCGGAAAGCAGCGCCTTGCCGAGCGCGCAGCAATGCGCGGGCAGACGCGAGCCGAGATCCGACACGAGCCGCACCGGACGATGCGCGTCCTCGCGCGCGATGTAGACAACCTGCACGCCGTCGAGCACGGCGAGCTGCACGACCTCGTTGTGCTTGTTGATGAACGCGCCGGCGCCTTCGCGAAACGCGGCTTGCAGCTTGTCGTGCCGCACATAGGCGTTGCCGAGCTCGAAGAGACCGACGCCGATCATGTAGCCGTCGTCGCGCTTTTCGATCCATTGCATGCGCGCGAGCGTTTCCAGCATCAGATAAAGCGTGCTGCGCGAGAGGCCGGTTTGTTCCGCGAGCGCGGCCGCACGCACCGGTTTCGCGGCGGCGGCGAGCGCTTCGAGAATGTCGCTGGCGCGGCGCAGCGCGGGAACGTCGTAAGTTTTTTCCATGACCGCATTATTCCAACGGGTTGGACATTTAATCAACCCAATGGACACGCTTCGACACGCGGGCTACGATCGGCATTCCTTTCCCGCCTGTCATCGCATTCATGCAAACCGTCAACGTCTCCTCCTGTCTGCCCGAAGATTTCGCCGACGCCGTGCTGATCGGCCGTGTCTGGCGCCCTGCGCCCGTGAACGGTCCCGCCGTCGTCGCGGTGCGCAAGGGCGAAGTGTTCGACATCACGCGCGCCGCGCCGACCACCGCCGACCTCTTCGATCACGCCGATGCGCTCGACATCGCCCGCAACGCCGAAGGCGAGCATCTCGGCAACGTTCAGGATCTGCTGCAAGCGACGCTCGATGCATCCGCCGGCGGCCTGCGCCTGCTCGCACCCTGCGACGTGCAGGCGGTGAAGGCGTGCGGCGTCACGTTCGCGGTGAGTTTGCTGGAGCGCGTCATCGAAGAGCAGGCGGGCGGCGACGCAAGCCGCGCGCAGGAAGTGCGCGACACGATCAACAAGCTGATCGGCGCGGATCTGTCGAAGATCGAGCCCGGCTCGGACGCCGCGATGAAGCTGAAGGCCGAACTGGAGCGTCGCGGCGCGTGGTCGCAATACATGGAAGTGGGAATCGGGCCGGACGCGGAAGTGTTTTCGAAGTCGCAGCCGATGTCGTCGGTCGGATTCGGCGCGGATGTCGGCCTGTATCCGACGTCGAAATGGAACAACCCGGAGCCGGAGATCGTGCTGGCGGTGAATGCGCGTGGCGAGATCGTCGGCGCGACGCTCGGCAACGACGTGAATCTGCGCGATATCGAAGGCCGCAGCGCGCTGTTGCTGGGCAAGGCGAAGGACAACAACGCGTCGTGCGCGATCGGCCCGTTCGTGCGTCTTTTCGACGAGCGCTTCACGCTGGATTCGGTGCGCGCGACGAGCGTGTCGCTGCGCATCGAAGGCGCGGACGATGGCTTCGTGCTCGAAGGCGTGAGCCACATGAGCGAGATCAGCCGCGATCCGGCGGATCTCGTCACGCAGACGCACGGCGCGCATCATCAGTATCCGGATGGATTCATGCTGTTCCTCGGCACGATGTTCTCGCCGATCAAGGACCGCGACACCGAAGGCGGCGGCTTCACGCATCATCTCGGCGATGTCGTGACGATCTCGACGCCCAGTCTCGGCGCGCTCGTCAATACGGTGAAGCTGTCGACGGAAATCGAGCCGTGGACGTTCGGGGTGCGGGCGCTGTATCGGAGTCTTGCGGCGCGGGGGCTGGTTTAACGCGCCCTAAGAAGCCCCGAACCGAAACCCCTTCGCTGCCCCTCTCGTCACCAGTTGCACCGGCGTTTCCATATACGGCGACAAGTCTCTCTGCCGCCGCTTCTCCACGAGCGCCTTCACCGCGACATCCAGACCGAACACCGCCTGCCGCGCGCCGAATTGCTCGACGGTCGCAAGCAGGCGGCCGTCGTCGAGCATCGGCTGCACGGTTTCGATGTTGTTGTAGCCCGTCACCAGCACGCGGCCCCTTTTTCCGGCGATGCGGATCGCGTCGATCGCGCCCATCGCGATGTTGTCGTTCGCGCAGAGCAAGCCGCGCAAGTCCGGATGCGCATAGAGCATCTCCAGCGCACTCGCCTTGCCGCTCACGAGGGTCCAGTCGCCGCTGTCGACGGCGGCGATACGCATGCCCGCCGCGTTCATCGCGTCCGTGAAGCCGACCGTGCGCTGCTGCGCGTTGCGATCGTTCGCCGGCCCGCCGATGATCCCGACTTCATCGCCCGCCTTCAGCTTCGAGCCGAGATACCCACCGACGAGCCTCGCCCCGCGCCGGCTGTCCGGTCCGACGAACGGAATCGTGACGCGCGCCGCGTCCTGAGCGGCTTCGTCGAAAGGATTGTCGATGGCGATCACGATGATGCCCGCCGCGATCGCCTTCGCCGCCACCGGCAGCAGCGCCTTCGAATCCGCCGGCGCGATGACGATCGCGTTGACCTTCGCTTCGATGAGCGACTCGACGATGTGAATCTGCCCGGCGACGTCGTTGTCGGTGAGCGTGCCGTTCGTCGTGAGATCGAGCTGCGATGCGTAATGGCGCTGATAGTTGCGCGCGCCTTCGATCATCGACACGACGAACGGATCGCCGAGCGACTTCATCACGAGCGCGACGGTCGCCTTGTCCGATGCCGCGCGCACGTCGCGCACGCGCGCGAACGCACACGCGCTCATGGCGCATGCGGCAAGCAGGCGGCGGCGGACGAGGCTCGTCATGAAATTTTGAGACGGATGAAAACGTCCCATTGTAGACGCACGCGGTCGGCCGTCCGATGGGGACAAATTCTCAGCGCGATGCCGCTTCCACGAGCGCGGCCGCGCCGTTATCCGCTGCTTCGACGTTCATTTTTTCCACGCGAGCGCGATGAACTCGGCGCACAGCGCTTCCATGCCGAGCGCGTCTTCATCGTCGAAGCGGTTCGGCACGGGGCTATCGACGTCCCACACGCCGATCAGCGCGCCGTCGCTTCCGACGAGCGGCACGACGATCTCCGAGCGCGACGCCGAATCGCAGGCGATGTGGCCCGGAAACGCGTGCACGTCCGGCACCACCTGCGTGCGCCGTTCGCGCGCCGCCGTGCCGCAGACGCCGCGTCCAAGCGCGATCCGCACGCACGCCGGCTTGCCCTGAAACGGCCCGACCACGAGTTCGGTGCCATCGAACAGATAGAAGCCGGCCCAGTTCAGATCCGGCAGCGTGTGATAGATGAGGGACGAAAAATTCGCCGCGTTGGCGATGAAGTCGGTTTCATCGGCGAGGAGCGCGCGGGCTTGCTGCAGCAGATCGTCGTATTGCGCGGCCTTGGTCGCGTGCGTGGCTTCGGAAATCGAGAACATGAAACGGCGGCCAATGTGTCGAAAAGTGTCGCCGACGATAGCACATCGATCCGCACGACGCTGCGCGCGCCGCGCGTCGAAAGCTGGCTGCAAAGCCGTGTCGCAAAGCTTGGAACTGACGATTGCATCGCCTAGTGTGAAAGCGCACCGGGTCCGCGGTTTGCAATGGTCGCGCAGCGCGTTTCGCATTCCGCTGAACAAAATGCTTCGGGATTTCCCTGCTTTACTTCGCCGCGCCGTCGGTCTTAAATAAATCAACTTGATTTATTTAATGGCCACGACTCGATGGCCGGCTACTTCGGAGACAGCGCGTGAAATCCCCAAGCGGCAGAGGCAGCAATTCCGCGAGCGTGCGCCGGTACAACGAACGTCTGCTGTTGCAGGCGCTGCGGCGCACCGAGCCGGCATCGAAGGCCGATCTCGCGCGTCACGCGAATCTCACGAGCACGGCGGTCGGCAGCATCGTCGAATCGTTGGAAAATGCGGGCCTGATCGAATACACCGGTCGTCGTCTCGAAGGCCAGCGCGGTCAGCCCGCGTCGCTGATCCGGCTCGATCCGCGCGGCGCGTTCGGTATCGGCGTGCGGCTGGATCGCACGGGCATCGAAACGGTGCTCGTGAATTTCGCCGGCGACGTGCTCGCCCGCAGCGCGCTGGACGCCATCCTGCCGCATCCGTCCGAAGTGCTCAAAATCGTGCAACGCGACGTCAAAAGCATGCTTCGCCTGCTTTCCGAGCCGGAGCGCGAGCGGCTGACGGGCATCGGCATCGCGCAGCCCTTCAATCTCGGCAGCTGGCTGCGCGAACTCGGCCTGCCCGCCGAACGCTTCCGCGCATGGGACGAAACCGATTTCGCCGATGAACTGGCGCGCACGCTCTCGCTGCCGGTTTTCAGCGAAAACGACGGCAACGCCGCCGCGACGGCCGAGCTTTTCTACGGCCACGGCCGCAGTTGCGACGACTTCGTCTATCTCTTTCTCGGCTCCGCGATTGGCGGCGGCATCGCGATCAACGGCGACTGCCTGCGCGGCGCGTCGGGCAATGCGGGCGACATCGGCGTGATTCCGGTGCCGCCGAGCCGCCTGCCGTCCGCGCCGCAACCGGCCGGCCAGTGGGACATCCTGCTGTCGCGCGCATCGCTGAACGCGCTCGTGCGGCATCTCAACTACTGTGGCGCCGCGGCCGATAACCGCGTCGATCTGCAGGCTTGCATCGAGCGCAGTCTTCCCGCCGTCGACGAATGGATCGACGACTGCATCGAAGCGCTCGCGCCCGCCCTGCGCGCGACGCTCTGCGTGCTCGACGTGCCGATGGTCGTGATCGATTCCGACATCGACGGCGGCCTCCTCGACAAGCTCGTCGCACGTCTGTCGACGACGCTCGCCGCCAACGCGCCCGAAGCGCGCGGCACCCCGACGCTCGTGCGCGGCTCCTTCGGCCCGGATGCGGGCGCGATCGGCGCGGCCACGTTGCCGATGTTCTTCAACTTCTCACCGCGCGCGGCGATCCGCCACGCGGGCATCAAACCGCAGGAGATGAACCATGCCGCATGATGCTTCCAGCCGACCGCCGCTGCTCGAAATGCGCGGCATCAGCAAAACCTTTCCCGGCGTGCGCGCGTTGAACGACGTGCGTCTGTCGGTCTATCCCGGCGAAGTGCATTCGCTGATGGGCGAAAACGGCGCGGGCAAATCCACGCTGATGAAAATCCTCTCGGGCGCGTATCAGGCCGATGCGGGCGGAGAAATCCTGATCGACGGCAAGACCGTCACCATCGACGGGCCGCTCGCCGCGCGCGCGCTCGGCGTCGCGGTGATCTATCAGGAACTGAGCCTCGCGCCGAATCTTTCCGTCGCGGAGAACATTTACGCGGGGCGCGAATTGCGGCGCGGCAGGCTCGTCGATCGCGCGGGCATGGAGCGCGGGTGCACCGACGTGCTCAAGCGTCTCGGTGCGAACTTCAAGCCGCATACGCTCGTCGGCGACCTGTCGATCGCGGAGCGGCAACTCGTCGAAATCGCGCGCGCCGTGCATGCTCACGCGCGCATCCTCGTGATGGACGAGCCGACCACGCCGCTCTCCTCGCGCGAAACCGATCGCCTGTTCGAGCTCGTGCGGCAACTGCGCGAGGAAGGCATCGCGATCATCTACATCAGTCATCGGATGGCGGAGATTTATGAACTGAGCGACCGCGTTTCGGTGCTGCGCGACGGCGCGTACGTCGGCACGCTGATGCGCGACGAACTCTCCGCCGACAGCCTCGTCAAGATGATGGTCGGCCGCGACATCTCCGGCTTCTACAAGAAGCAGCACGCGCCTTACGATCCGGGCAACGTCGTGCTGTCCGTGCGCGATATGGCGGACGGCAATCGCGTGAAAGGATGCAGCCTCGATCTGCACAAGGGCGAAGTGCTGGGCATCGCGGGACTCGTCGGCGCGGGACGCACGGAGTTCGCGCGTCTGATCTTCGGCGCGGAACCGGCGATACGCGGCGAAGTGTCGATGCACGGGAAGCCGCTCAAGCTGCGCACGCCGCGCGACGCGATCGATGCCGGTCTCGTCTATCTGACGGAAGACCGCAAGGGCCAGGGCCTCTTCCTCGACATGAGCGTGCGCGACAACATCAATATCACCGTCGCCGGACGCGATGCGAAAGCCGGCGTGATGGACCTGCCGCGCGGCAACGCGCGCGCGAAGGACGCCATCGCCGCGCTGACCATCCGCGTGCCGAACATGCGCGTGAACGTGGGCGCGCTGTCGGGCGGCAATCAGCAGAAGGTGCTGCTGTCGCGCCTGCTCGAAACCAAGCCCGAAGTGCTGATTCTCGACGAGCCGACACGTGGCGTCGATATCGGCGCGAAGTCGGAGATTTATCGAATCATCAACGATCTCGCGCGGTCGGGCGTCGGCGTGATCGTCATCTCGAGCGAGCTGCCGGAAGTGATCGGCGTGGCGGACCGCGTGCTCGTGATGCGCGAAGGCGAAATCGCGGGCGAACTCGGCGGCCATTCCGGCAAGCCGATTTCGCAGGAAGGGATCATCGAACTGGCGACGGGCTCGAAGGTCGCGCTCGATCAGGCGGCTTAAAGGATATCTGGAGAGAGACATGGCTAACACGACGAAACACCACGACAGCGCGCCGGTTGCGAAGGCGGAGAGCGTATCGCAGCGGCAGAACCGCATCGAGCATCGCGAACGCATGCAGGTGCTGATGCGAACCGCGGGCATGCTGCCCGTGCTGATCCTGCTGTGCATCGGCTTCGGCATCGTCACCGACGGCTTCTTCAGCTTCCAGAATCTGTCGATCGTCACGCAGCAGGCATCGATCAACATCGTGCTCGCGGCGGGCATGACCTTCGTGATTCTGACGGGCGGCATCGACTTGTCGGTCGGCTCGATTCTCTCGGCGGGCGCGGTCGCCGCACTGCTCGCATCGAACATTCCGGGATGGGGATGGCTCGGCATTCCCGCCGCGCTCGCCGTCGGTCTCGGCTTCGGCGTCATCAACGGATTGCTGATCGCGCTGCTCAAGCTGCCGCCGTTCATCGTGACGCTCGGTTCGCTGACCGCCGTGCGCGGTATCGCGCGGCTCATCGGTCACGATACGACGATCTTCAATCCGCAATTGCCGTTCGCGTTCATCGGCAACGACACGCTCTTCGGCGTGCCCTGGCTCGTCATCATCGCGCTGCTCGTCGTGCTGGTGTCGTGGTTCATCCTGCGACGCACGGTGCTCGGACTGCGCATCTATTCGGTCGGCGGCAATCCGGAAGCGGCGCGTCTTTCCGGCATCAAGGTGTGGGGCATCCAGCTTTTCGTCTACGCGATCTCGGGCCTGCTCGCCGGTCTCGGCGCCGTGATGTCGGCCGCGCGTCTCTACGCCGCGAACGGTTTGCAACTCGGCCAGTCGTATGAACTCGACGCCATCGCCGCGGTCATTCTCGGCGGCACGAGCTTCGTCGGCGGCGTGGGTTCGATCGTCGGCACGCTGGTCGGCGCACTCATCATCGCGGTGCTCTCCAACGGCCTCGTGCTGCTCGGCGTGTCGGATATCTGGCAGTACATCATCAAGGGCCTCGTGATCATCGGCGCGGTGGCGCTCGATCGTTACCGTCAGCGCGGCTCGGCTCGCACCTGATCTGGCTAAACCGGGCGCATTCGGGTCCGCTTGCGCCCGCCCTCAAAAATATGGACCACCCCGGAGACAACAACATGCGCAAACACAACAAGCTTTTCGCCAGCGTCGCACTCGCTCTCGGTTTCACGATGTCGCTATCCGCGCACGCCGCCGACAAGCAGTTGAAGTCCATCGGCATCACGGTCGGCTCCCTCGGCAATCCGTACTTCGTGACGATCTCGAAGGGCGCGGAAGCGAAGGCCAAAACGCTCAATCCGAACGTGAAGGTGACGGCTGTTTCGTCGGATTACGACATGAACAAGCAGTTCACGCAGATCGACAATTTCATTTCGGCGAAGGTCGACATGATCCTGCTGAACGCCGTCGATCCGAAGGCGATCGAGCCGGCGGTGAAGAAGGCGCAGAAGGCGGGCATCGTCGTGGTCGCGGTGGACGTCGCGGCGGCCGGCGCGGACGCGACCGTGCAGACCAACAATGTGCAGGCCGGCGAGATTGCCTGCGATTATCTGGCGAAGAAGCTCAACGGCAAGGGCAACGTGGTGATCGAGAACGGGCCGCAAGTGTCGGCGGTGATCGATCGCGTGAACGGTTGCAAGAGCGTGCTCGCGAAGAACCCGGGCATCAAGGTACTTTCCGACGATCAGGACGCGAAAGGCTCGCGCGAAGGCGGCATGAACGCGATGCAGGGTTATCTGACGCGTTTCCCGAAGCTCGACGGCGTGTTCGCGATCAACGATCCGCAAGCGATCGGCACGGACCTCGCGGCGAAGCAACTGCATCGGAACAACATCGTGATTACGTCGGTGGATGGCGCGCCCGATATCGAAACCGCGCTCAAGACCGACACGATGGTTCAGGCGTCGGCGAGCCAGGATCCGTGGGCGATGGCGCAGCAGGCGGTGAGCGTCGGCTACGATCTGATGAACGGCAAGAAGCCCGCCAACTCGACGATCCTGCTGCCGTCGACGCTCGTCACGCGCGACAACGTCGGCAGCTATAAGGGATGGTCGTCGCCGCGATGAGCGACACCGTCGCTATTTGATCGGCACCACGCGCAGCGCGCTCGGCTTGTCCGGGGCGCTCGACCGATCCACGACGACGAGCCGTTTGCGCGCGACGTCCACCGCCACGCCGCGCGGCGATTGCAGATCGTCGGCGATGACCGTCGCGCGGCCGTGCTTCGAGATGCTGCATACGGCGTGCGCGCCGCATTTCGTGAAGAGCCGGCCGTCGGGCGTCGCGGCCATCAGGTCGGGCGCTTCGACCGTCGCGAAGACATCGCTCGCCGGCACGGGCGCGCTCGCCGCCCGCGCCGACTGCAAGTCCACCTGATAGATGCGGTTCGCGGCCTGATCGCTGATGTAGAGCGTGTCGCCGACCGTAGCCAAGCCGACCGGCTTGCCCAATCCGGTGACGATGTCGCGCTCGATCACCTGCCGCGGCGCCGTGCCACGCGTAATCACGCTGACGCCGCCTTCTGCCGGCGCGCCACCCTCCTCCATGAACCAGCTCGACAGAAACGTGCCGCCATCGAGCACGAGCAGGCCGACACGCCGCCGCGCGGAATTCGTGTCCGATGCGAGCGCGACCTGACCGCTCGGCGCGACATCGTAGATCGCGGCCGACGTGCCGAAGCCGAATTGCTCGACGAGCAGATGACCGTTCGGCGCGAACGCGATCTGGCTCAGGCTCGTGCGTTCGCCCTCGGCTGCCGGAATGCGCGCGTAGAGCGAAAACGCGGGCGCGTCCTCTTCGCCGATATGCGACGTCATCACGACGCCGTTGGTCCGGTCGTCGGTGACGAACACGGCGCCGTCCGAATCGCGCACTGCGACGCCGTTTGGCGTGCCCGCGAGCGGGACGGTTTGCACGGCCGCGTCCGGCGCGACGGAGCCGCACGCCGCGAGGAACATCGTCATTGCGATTGCCGCCATCAGCCGACGCTTCATGCGCTTCTCCCGTCGATGAGCCCGGCGCAAGGGCGTCGGACCGAACGACCAATATAGCGCGGCTTGCGACAGGTCAATCCGGCGAAGCGTCGTATCCGCGCTTGAATGCGGACGCCCGGGCCGGCCGTTCCCATGCCGCCAGCCGTTGCAGCGCGACGAGTCCGAGCAGCGCGAGCGCGAGTCCCAACGTGAAATCAGCGTGTACGCCCGCCCGGTCGACGATCGTGCCGCCGACCGCCGATCCCACCGCAATCGCCACCTGGATGATGCTCACGAACATCGCGGAACCCGCTTCGGGCAAGTCCGCCGTGCCGCGCTGAATCCACACGCTGAAGCACAGCGGCAAGGCGCCGAACGCAATGCCCCACAGCAGCATCCCCGCCGTTTCGCCGATGATCGAGTGCTCCAGCAGCAGCATCGACGAAATCGCGCCGAGCAGCAGCAACACCATCGCGGCGACCGACTTCTTGAGATGACCGGAGACGACCATCGACATCAGCGCATTCGAGAAGAAGCCGACGAGGCCGAAGCCGAAGAGCAGCAGCGTGATCGTGCTCAACGAGAAGTCCTGTTCGAGCAGCGGCGCGATGTACGTGTAGGTCGAGAAATGCGCGCCGAAAACGAGCGCGACCATCAGCATGCTCAATCGCGTGTGAGGACGCGCGAGCAGCTTTCTGAAATCGGCGATGCGCAACGCCGATGCCGACGGCAACGAAGGCACGAGCAGCGCCTGTGCAATCAGCGCCACGGCGACGAGTCCCGCCGTCGCCGCGAACGAGAAACGCCACGACGCGAACGACGCGATGAACGTGCCGAGCGGCACGCCGACGACCGTCGCGAGCGTCACGCCGGTCAGAATGGTCGCGGTGGCCTTCGCTGCATCTTTCGGCTGCACGAGTCGCGGCGCGGCGGCGGTCGCAAGGGTCCAGAAGCCGCCCAACGCGGCGCCGAGCATGGCGCGGCCCGCGAGCATGACCGGCAGATTGTTCGCGACGGCGCTGACGAGGTTCGCGATCAGAAGGACGGCGGTGAGGAGCAGGAAGACATATCGCCGATCCATTCGGCCCGCGCTGACGATGAGCGTCGGGGCGAATATCGCGGCCATGACGCCGGGCGTCGTCACCATGAGACCCGCGACGCCGGGCGACACGCCGAGATCGTGCGCGATCTGCGGCAGCAAGCCGACGGGCAGGAATTCGGCCGTCACGAACGCGAACGCGCTCACGGCCACGGCGATGACGGCGAGCCATTGGCGCATCGACGTCGAACGTCCTTCCGGCGATGCTGCAATTGCTGGTGTATCGATTTGCATGATGGCACTGAGGCTAGATTGGAGTTGGCCACTTTAAGCGCGCTTCCAATCGGGAAAAAGCCGTGTGCCTTGAACAGAGATGCCGGCGCGGACGAACAATGTCCGCGCCGGCTGCGTGAATCAGCCCTGCACGAATGCGAGCAGGTCTGCGTTGAGGACGTCCGCGTTGACGGTCAGCATGCCGTGCGAGAAGCCCGGATACGTCTTCAGCGTGCCGTTCTTCAGCAGCTTGATGGACTTCAGCGCGGCATCGGCGATCGGCACGATCTGGTCATCCTCGCCATGCAGAACGAGCGTGGGGACGGAGATCGACTTGAGATCTTCGGTCTGATCCGTTTCCGAGAACGCCTTGATGCCCTCGTAGTGCGCCTTGGCGCTGCCGATCATGCCCTGACGCCACCAGTTCTGGATGACGCCCTGATGCACCGTCGCGCCCGGGCGGTTGAAGCCGTAGAACGGACCTGCGGGCACATCGACGAAGAACTGCGCGCGGTTGTCCGCGAGCCCTTTGCGCAAACCGTCGAAGACGTCGATAGGCAGGCCTTCCGGGTTGGCTTCCGTCTTCAGCATGAGCGGCGGCACAGCGCTGACGAGGACCGCCTTCGCGACGCGTCCGGCCGGTTCGCCGTGCTTCGCGACATAGCGGGCGACTTCACCGCCGCCCGTCGAATGTCCGATATGGATTGCGTTGCGCAGATCGAGCGCCTCGACGACCGCGAAGGCGTCGGCGGCGTAGTGATCCATGTCGTGACCGTCCGAGACTTGCGACGAGCGGCCGTGTCCGCGCCGGTCGTGCGCGATCACGCGATATCCCTTCTGGACGAAAAACAGCAATTGCGCGTCCCAATCGTCGGAAGAAAGCGGCCAGCCGTGATGGAAAACGATGGGCTGCGCGTCCTTCGGGCCCCAATCCTTGTAGAAAATTTCGACGTTATCTTTGGTCGTGACGAACGGCATGACAATCCTCTCTCGTTGATGGGATGGAGCGGGATGCCGGCTGGGCGGATCGCTCAGCCGGCTGCGACGTTCTCGCGGGTAGAACAGTACAAGTTTGCCCATTTTGTTGCCCAATCGTGCGCCGGGCATGCCGATTATGTGCGGACAGAAATGTCATCGGTGCGACATCGTAATATATTCCCGGATATAACCCATTTCGCGCGACCCCATGTTTCGAGGAATCATGTCGTCATCGAGCCAGAGCAATTCGAGTAGCCCATATATCGAGATCGGCGGCGCGGTGCAAAGGCCGCTGACGCTCGATGTCGCCGCAATGCGCGAATTCGGGCGCGTGAGCATCGAACCGTTCGATCTCGTGTGCTTTTCGACGGGCCGCTACATTCGACCGATGGGAAGCTATCGCGGCGTGCCATTGCGCGTGCTGCTCGACGCCGCGGGCGTGCGCCGGCCGGACAACACTGATTTCAAGCGCACCGTGTTCCTCGCGCACGCGCACGATGGCTATGCGGTGACGTTCTCCTGGCACGAGCTTTTCAATACGCCGATCGGCGCGCAGGTGATTGTCGCGTATGAGTGCGAGGATCGCGAACTTGGCATCGAGGACGGATTGCCGGTGCTCGTTTCCGGCGCGGACACGGTGCGCGCGCCGCGCCATCTGAAGCGCCTCGTGCGCGTCGATGCCCACGTTCTGGGTGCGTCGCATCGATGAACGGATCGGCCGATCGCATGCTGTTCGCGCGGGAAATCGGCGCGACGATCACTTCGGCGAAGGAAGTCGCGCTTGCGCGAGGCGTTGAGACGACGTGTGCGCCGGGTTGTCCGCGATGTGAGGTTTTGTGATCCGGTATCCGGACACGCCCTAGATCGCCGCGCACAGACCGGGACTCGCGCTCGTTCGTTCCAAACTCAGAATTTCCCACTCGAATAAACGCCTCGCATCTCGCGAGGCGTTTCTTCTTTCAGAGTTATCCGTATGAATTTTCAGTTAAGGATGGCTGAAAATTCGGAGTTCTCTGCCGCTAAGCAGTGGCGCGCAGACGCTGACCCCGCCGACTCAATCCCGAAAAGAATCATGAATAAGGGTTTTTACAAACTCGTCTATAGCCGCGTGCGGCATATGCTCGTCGCCGTCGCGGACTTCGCCAGCGCTCATCGCACCGCGCCCGGCGCGCGTCGTCCCGCGACGCGCTCTCATCACGCCGGGCCCGTGCCCGCATTGCGCGCGCTCGTTCTCGCCGCGATGGTCCTTATCGGCAATGTCATCCTGAGCGCGCCGTCAATTGCACAGATAGTCGCGGTGCCCGGCTCGGGCGCTCAAGTCATACAGACGCAAAACGGGTTGCCGCAAGTCAATATCTCGCGACCCAGTTCGGCGGGCGTGTCGGTCAACAATTATTCACAATTCGACGTCCAGCGCCAGGGCGCGATCCTGAATAACGCTGCAACCATCACGCAGACGCAACAGGCCGGATACGTGAATGGCAATCCGAATCTGACGCCCGGTCGTGAGGCGCGGATCATCGTCAATCAGGTGCAGAGTAATTCGCCGTCGCAATTGCGCGGGTATCTCGAAGTGGCGGGATCGCGCGCAGAGGTGGTCGTCGCGAATCCGCAAGGGATTCTGGTCGACGGCGCGGGTTTCATTAATACGTCCCGAGCCGTGTTGACGACCGGAACGCCGAATTTCGGGCCATCGGGGAATCTGACGGGCTTCAACGTCACAGGCGGGACGATCACGGTACAAGGCGCCGGTCTCAATGTGACGAACGTCGATCAGGTCGATCTGCTGAGTCGCGCTATTCAAGCCAACGCGGCGATTTATGCGAACAACCTGAACGTGGTCGCGGGCGCGAATCAGATCGATCACGACACGCTCAACGCTACGCCGATCGCGGGCACTGGTCCGGCGCCGTCGGTGGCGATCGACGTCGGCGCGCTCGGTGGCATGTATTCGAATCGCATCTATCTGACATCCAACGAATACGGTGTGGGCGTCAGCAATCGCGGGATTCTGGCGGCGCAGGCCGGCGATGCGTCGTCGGTGGGGCTGTTTCAGAACTACTGGAGCGCAGTGGCGGCGGCGGGCGATCTCTCGATGCCAGTCTCGCTCGACCAGAACAGCTGGCGGGGCCAGAGTGCGCCGCAAGTGCAGGTAACGTACTCGGGCTACTACCACTACAACAACTACGACAACTCGGAGCACAACTGGACATTGCCGTTCGGCGATGCGCCGTTCGCGGGCGGCGGACCGGGCGGCTACACGCAGGCCGCGCCCGCTGACATTCGCACTTATGCGCTGCCGAGCTACGAATCGAGCTTCGTCGGGGGCGGCACGCTCTCGGGTACGGGCGTCAGCATCGACAATACGGCGGCCAATGCCGGGATTCCGTCGCTCGGACTTGCGCCCGGCCAGGCGCTCTCCGGCGTGACGATCGGCGGGCTGAGCGGCAATGCGGGCGGCACGAAGGCGGGCGCGGCGACCTGATCCTCAATACGGCGGTCAATACGGTCGATCAGGTGAGCGCGACGGGCGCGACGCGCACCACGACGACGCTCGGACCAATTGCGAACCTGAACGTGGCGGGCAACGCGCTCATCGTGACCGGTGGGAACGTCGAGCAGAACGCGGGCAATCTGAACGTGGGCGGCGGCCTCGACATGACCGTGGGTGGAGACTGGAACCTCGGCGCGGCGCAGACGGGCGAACATAAGGTCGTCGAGCGCGCCAACGGCGTGTCGAACACCGACATCAATCAGATGACGGGCAGCTCGGTGGTCGTCGGTGGTGTGTCGGAGATCGGTGTCGGAGGCGATCTGACCGCGACCGGTGCGAACATCGACCTGGGCGGTGGCGGTGTCGTCGCGGTCAAGGGCGACGTGACGCTGCAGGCGGCCAAGGCGACATCGACCATCGACAGCAACAGTTCGGGCAGCGACAGCCACGGCAGTTACGCGGAGTCGATGCATCGGTCGGATGACAGGCTGACGGCGACTACCCTCAACGCGGGCGATTCGCTTACCGTTGCGTCAGGCAAGGATATCAATCTGACGGGCAGCGCGATCAGCCTCGATAAAGGCAAGGCGACGCTGGCGGCTGCGGGCAACGTCAATATCGGCGCGGCGACTGAAACGCACGTCGACAATTCGCAGGAAACGCATAGCCATAGCAATGTCGTGAGCGGCAAGGAGGTGGCGAGTTCGAGCTCCACGACGACCACCTTGAATCGGGGCAGCCTGATTTCCGCCGATGGGGTGACGATCGCAAGCGATAGGGACATCAATGTGGCGGGCAGTACGATCGTGGTCACCAATGATGTCAGCTTGAACGCTGCGCATGATGTGAATATCACCACGACGCAGGACACGAGCCAGTCGAGCGCGTCCCACCAGGAAAGGAAGTCGGGTTTTGGCACGGCGGGCATCGGCATTTCGTATGGCACGCAAGACCAGAAAGACACGGTCAACGATTCGTCGGCGACGAACAACGCGAGTCTGATCGGCAGTACGGGCGGCAACGTGACGGTGCAGGCGGGCAACACGCTGCACATCACGGGTTCGGACGTGCTCGCAGCAGGCAACGTGACGGGGACGGGCGCGGAAGTGATCATCGACGCGTCGCAGGACGATCGACATCACGATGAAACGCATGAGATGAAGAGTTCGGGCTTTAACCTTTACGATGGGACAAGATACGTATCTGCTGGGGTTACCCAGACGTTCCCACCGGGTTCTTGGTCTCCCGGCTTTACAAGCAGCCTTGGCTGGATATTCGGTGCGCGCGATGCAAGCTCAACGAATGCATTTATGAACGGAGACGGAAATCAGGCATTTGTTTCCATTCCGACTCCATGGAAAGTCAATGCGTTCGGTGCGGTAACGCATGCCTACGGAGGAGCGACGGCGGTCGAAATAGGGGTAACGACGCCGTCAGGATTTACGTTTGGCGTTACTCCGTGGAGCCACTCCGTTCCGATAGGAGGTTCCAAGCAATGAAGGGGGTTTTATGAGAGGACCCACTGACGAAGAGTGGAAGCGTATGAGTCCAGGAGAGCGGCGCGCCTACTACGTATTTGGAGCGATCGTTCTGGTCATCTTGGGAGGTTTGTTGATTGAAAAGCTTCTAAGTTAGAAACATGAAACGACAAACCCGGCCGCAGCCGGGTTTGTCGTTTGTAGCGTCGTTCAAGCTGGGGTAATGATGAGCCGTCCGTCTTCCACCTGAACGCACACGCGGCTGCGCGGTTTGAAGCCGGCCTGAGCAAGCCACTTGCCCATGAGCCGGATGTACGGCACGGGAATGGGCCGTTCGTACTTGCCACGATTGTGAGCGGTCTTGATGTCGCACTCACGCACAGCGGCGTCGCAGATCATGAAGCGTTGGGAAACGCTCAAGTTTGATTTAAGATCGGTATCAGCCATGATTAGCTCCCTAATTGAGCTGGTTGTGGTCAGCGGGTCGTATCGGTTGCAGCCGTTACGGCCCGCGCTTCGTTTACGGATTGAAACTCTCCTCTTTAGCGGCCTTTGCGCGGCTTGCGTTCGGCGGTTTCGGCTGCCGTGACGCGCGCAATCGCGCCGGTCACTTGGCTCTTGACGATCAGCGCATCGAGTAGTTCGCGAGCGAGCTGCTGCTCGTGCTCGGACATGCGCGAAATCGTTTCGAACTGATAGCGCAGCGCCTCATCGGGGCCGCGTTCGCCTTCATCAAACACCAGTGCATCGGCGCTCACGCCTAGCGCAACAGCCAGTCTTCGAATCGTATCAAGAGTGGGTTGTGAAGCGCCGCCTTCGTAGCGGTGAACCTGAAGCACGGACAGTCCGACGGCATCGGCCAAGCGATACGTTCCGGCTCGGGTACGCGAACAAGAGCCTGACGTATCGCTTGCCGCCGAGTTACTCGCGCGAAGGAAAGGAAGTGCGCGCGAAGTTGCAGCGTGTGGGCGTGTATCGGGAATCGGGCCATGAACACTTGAACGGGTGTCTGGTGGTGCCGGTGGCGGATCTCGATTCGGGCGCGGGGTTTGGCACAGTCCGACAGATGTACGGGCGTCGGATCGCAGCGGGTCACAAGATTCCGGCGAGCCAGCCGCGGCATATGTACCCGGCGTCGCGCTCATAGCAAGCCAAGCGGCGCGACCTACTGTTATCGCATGGCGGTGCTCGCCCCTACCCTCTCGTTGCTGGTTCCCGGTGGCAAGCCATCCGTTCCGCTACGTAGCGACATCCCACCGCCAATATTTACCGGGCACACTCTTCCGCGTCGATGACATCGCGATCGGCAACGCTGGAACGCGCGCGGCTTCGACGGCAAGCAGATGCTAACGGGCGAGCGCGACTTCCACTGGCGTAACGAAATGCAAGCGCCGCTCGGGCAGTCGCACCCATCTCTCTACCCGATCATCGACCGTCCGCGATGACCACCTCGCGCCTCCCGTCAGCCCAAGCTACATGCATGTCGCAAACACGGCCTTGCATATTCCCCGCTGCCGTCCTATCCGGACAACCGATAACGCCCGCAAGCCCCTCGTCAAACGCCCCTCCGATTTCCTTCGTGTATCCTCTCGGGCATGGCGACGACCCTGAAAACACCGGAAAACGCATCAGACACCGACGCGGCGAACCAGCCGATCGAAGTGCGCTTTCGCATGCGCATCACGAAAGGCGAGACCATCGCCATCGGTCCGGGCAAGGTGTCGCTGCTCGAAGCGGTGCGCAAGCACGGCTCGATATCGGCGGCGGCGCGCAGCCTCGACATGTCGTACCGGCGCGCGTGGCTGCTCATCGACGAGCTCAATCGCTCGCTCAAATCGCCCGCGACCATCTCCGAACAAGGCGGGCAAAGCGGCGGCGGCTGCGTGCTGACGCCCGTCGGCGAAAGCATCGTGCGGCTTTATCGCGATGTCGAAACACAGGCGCAAGCCGCGTGCGCCGAGCAGATCGAATCGCTCACGCAGTTGCTCAAGCCCTAACCGTGTCGTAAGCAGAACGCCGACGGCGGCGGCGCGCTCGCCTGACCGCCACGCGCGCCAATCGTGAGCCGTCCGACGAACTCCACGAAACTCGCGACGCTCGCGGTGCGCAACGGCGAATACTCGACGCCATGCCGGTCGCAGACGCGCTTGAGCATGCTCATCGAATCGTGATCGATGCAATCGACGGGAAACAGCACGACATCCGCGTTCGGCAGCGCGGCCGCGAGCAAGCCCTTGCGATCTTCGATTCCGCCGTCATGGACGATCAGCTCGCCGCCCGCG
The DNA here is from genome assembly GCF_023630765.1 of Caballeronia sp. ATUFL_F2_KS9A. NCBI lineage: Bacteria > Pseudomonadati > Pseudomonadota > Betaproteobacteria > Burkholderiales > Burkholderiaceae > Caballeronia > Caballeronia sp. ATUFL_F2_KS9A. The sequence goes on from NZ_JALQEK010000033.1 coordinate 206,433, forward strand.
GCCTCCACCAGCGCCTTCAGCACCGCATTCGAATTCGGCCTTCCGCCGACATAGACGATGCGCCTGCCGCTCACCCATTCCATCGCGCGTCGGCGCACGTCGGGGCGATCGCAGGCACCGAGCGTCGCGCGTTCCAGCGCCGCGCACTCGGCCTGTACGACCTTCAGCAGCGCCTGAACTTCGCCCAGCTTGTTGCGCAATGCGCGTGTCTCGTCCTCGTCCCGGAGCGCGCGCTGCTCGGCGGCTTCGCGGCGGCTCGTGTGCAGCGCGAGCCTGCGTTCACCGTCCTCGATTTTTTCGCGCAGGCGCTCGACTTCGGCTTCGAGCTGCGCCGTCGGCAAATCCGCCTTGCGTTGCCCGAACGCTGCGAGTTGCAGCGCGTGCTCGCTCGCCTGTCTGACGGACGCATCGCGTTCCGCGCTCAGTTCGAAAAGACGCGCCTGCTGCCGATCGATCTTTTCCCTAAGCTCCTGATTCTCCGCTTCGAGCGCGACGAGCCGCCGGATATCCGCGCGATTCGCCGCGCCGACGAGATGCGACAGCATATGAAGTTCGCCGAACGCGGACTGGCGCACTGCAATCGTCGCGTGCGGATGCGACATCACCGCCCAATACGCGGGCGGAATATCGCCGGACTTCAGCGCCTCGTTCCACAGATCGAGCAGCGCCTGCGTATCGCGCGCGGCGTCAAAACGGCGGATCGCGCCTGAATAGCGTTCGTCGAGCGCCTTGTTCAGCGCCTTCGCGCCCGCGCCGCCCGCAATCGCGAGTTCGACAGCGGCGTGATGAATCTCCAGATCGCTCGCGCGATGGCGGTCGAGATCGGTGAATTTGGGCACGAGCTTGCGTAGCTCGCCCGTCGAAAGACAAGTGCCGATTACCGAGCAATGCAGATGCGAATCCAGTTCGGCAAGACGCGCGCGACGACGCGAGGCGCGAAGATCGGATTCGGTCGGCTGACAGCACGCATCGCGTAGGCCGGGCGTGCTCGAGCGTGCAAGTTGAAACGGAGGGGTCCGCATGATCACCTCGTGCTTTCGTGTTCCGCAATATACCATCGAATATAACGATGACTCAGAGCCGAGGCGATGCGCGAGTCGAGGGCCGTATCCCGCGCGCGCGGTCCGGACACGGCGTATCCTTGTGTCCTTCGGCGCGTCAGGCCGGCCGGACAAGGCCGCGTCCGCAAGGCACGCAGCCGGACATTTCCCATCGCGACGAATTGCTCAACAGGAGAATCTGAATGGCCAGGGTTGAAGTCAAGGTTCCGCAGCTTTCCGAATCCGTCACCGAAGCGACGATGTTGCCGTGGAAGAAAAATGCGGGCGACACCGTGGCGCAGGACGAAATCCTCATCGAGCTGGAAACGGACAAGGTCGTGCTCGAAGTGCCCGCGCCATCGGCCGGCGCGATCGTGGAAGTGCTGAAGAAAGCAGGCGACATCGTTCACGCGGACGAAGTCATCGCGGTCATCGATACGGACGCGAAGGCATCGGCATCGGCATCGGCGCCCGCGTCTGCACCCGCTCCCGCTCCCGCGTCTGCCCCGGCGCCTGCGCCTGAAAAGCCCGCCGCCGCGTCAGGTCAGAAGGCCGATTTCGACGTGATCGTCATCGGCTCCGGGCCCGGCGGCTATATCGCCGCGATCCGCGCCGCGCAGCTCGGCCGCAAGGTGGCGTGCGTCGAGGAATGGATCAACCACGCCGGCAAGCCGAAACTCGGCGGCACCTGTCTGAACGTCGGCTGCATTCCGTCGAAGGCGCTGCTCGCGTCATCGGAGCAATTCGAGAAGGCGCAACTCCATTTCGACGAGCTCGGCATCAACCTGGACAACCTTTCCGTCGATGTCGGCAAGATGGTCGGCCGCAAGGAAGCGATCGTCGAGAAGATCACGGGCGGCGTCGAGTTCCTCTTCCGCAAGAACAAGATCACTTGGATCAAAGGTCACGGCAAGCTCGCGGGCAAGGACGGCGCGAACTTCAGGATCGACGTCGGCGGTGAAACGCATACCGCGCAGCATGTGATCATCGCGACGGGCTCGAAGGCGCGGCATCTGCCGAACGTGCCGGTCGACAACAAGATCGTCTCCGACAACGAAGGCGCGCTCGCCTTCACGTCCGTGCCGAAGAAGCTCGCCGTGATCGGCGCGGGCGTGATCGGGCTGGAGCTCGGCTCCGTGTGGCGCAGGCTGGGCGCGGAAGTGACGATTCTCGAAGCGCTGCCCGAATTCCTCGGCACGACCGACTCCGCGCTGCAAAAGGAGGCCGCGAAGCTCTTCAAGAAGCAAGGTCTCACGATTCATCTCGGCGTGAAAATCGACGGCGTGAAGACGACGGATTCGAGCGTCTCGATCTCCTACAAGGACAAGGACGGCAACGCGCAGACGCTCGACGCGGATCGTCTGATCGTGTCGATCGGCCGCGTGCCGAACACGGACGATCTCGGTCTCGATTCCATCGGCTTGTCGGTCGATGAACGCGGCTTCATTCCCGTCGACGGCCATTGCGCGACGAAAGTCCCGAACGTCTACGCGATCGGCGATGTCGTGCGTGGCCCGATGCTCGCGCACAAGGCGGAGGACGAAGGCGTGCTGGTCGCGGAGATCATCGACGGGCAGAAGCCGCACATCGACTACAACTGCATTCCGTGGGTGATCTACACGCATCCGGAAATCGCGTGGGTCGGGCAGACGGAGCAGGCGCTGAAGGCGGAAGGCCGCGCATTCAAGGCCGGCCAGTTTCCGATGCTCGCCAACGGCCGCGCGATGGGCATCGGCGAAACGGACGGCTTCATCAAGATCCTCGCCGATGCGAAAACCGACGAGATTCTCGGCGTGCACATCATCTCGGCAAACGCGTCGGATCTGATCGCGGAAGCCGTCGTCGCGATGGAGTTCAAGGCGGCGAGCGAGGATATCGGGCGCATTTGCCACCCGCATCCGTCGCTGTCGGAAGTGATGCGCGAAGCGGCGCTCGCCGTCGACAAGCGCGCGCTGAATATCTAAACGCGCCGCGCCATCCACACGCGCAACAGCGAGTAAAGCCGGTCGATGTCGATCGGCTTCGCCAGATAATCGCTCGCGCCCGCCGCGAGACATTGCTCCTGATCGTCCTTCATCGCCTTCGCGGTGATCGCGATCACCGGCAGCTTCTTGAAGCGCGCGTCCTCGCGGATACGCCGCGTCGCTTCGAGTCCGTCCATGCCGGGCATCATCACGTCCATCAACACGACGTCGATGTCCGGATTCTTGTCGAGCGCCTCGATTGCCTCGAAACCGTTGCGGCCGATATCCACCTTCAATCCCTGATGCTCCAGCGCGCTCGATAGCGAGAAGATGTTGCGAATGTCGTCGTCGACGAGCAAAACGCGGCGGCCATCCAGCACGCGGTCGCGCGAGCGCGAAACATGCAGCATCGCCTGACGATCCGCGGAAAGATCCGTCTCGACCTTGTGCAGGAACAGCGTGACTTCATCGAGCAGACGCTCGGGCGAACGCGCGCCCTTGATGATGATCGACTGCGAGTAGCGCATCAGTTCCGCTTCCTCGTCGTGCGTCAGATTGCGGCCCGTGTAGACGATCACCGGCGGGAACGAATACGCGTCGATCGCGGCCATCTGGCGCAAGAGGTCGCCGCCCTGCATATCGGGCAGCTTCAGGTCGATGATCATGCAATCGAAGATCGTCGTCTTCAGCAGTTCGAGCGCGTCGCGGCCGAACTCGACCGGCGTGATCTCCACGTCCGTATCGCTGATGAGTTCGACGATGCTCTGACGCTGACGCGCATCGTCCTCGACGAGCAGCACGCGCTTGATCTTCTGGCTGCTCTTCTCTTCGAGGCGCTGGAAAATCGCCGTCAGTTGCTCGCGCGTCGTCGGCTTCACCGCGTAACCGATCGCGCCGAGATGCAGCGCGGCCTCACTTCTGTCCGACGCCGACACGACATGCACCGGAACGTGCCGCGTCTTCGGATTCGCCTTCAGTTCCTGCAGCAGCACGAGCCCCGAGCGGTCGGGCAAGGCGATGTCGAGCAGGATCGCGTTGGGCGCGCTGTCCTGCGCGAGCTTGAGCGCCTCGCGCGCCGTGCCGCTCACGATGCATCGATAACCCAGTTCGTGCGCCAGATCGAGCAGCACTTGCGCGAAGCCCGGCTCGTCTTCGACCACGAGCACGAGACGTCGGCCGGGCGTGACATCGAAGCGATCGTCGTCGATGACGTGGAGCGCTTCGATCGGCGCCTCTTCTTCGACGACCACGGGCGCGGGCGCTTCCGCTACGGCGCTCGGCAACGCGTCGGACGCGCCGTAGACGAGCGGCATCGTCAGCGTGAACGTGCTGCCGGCGCCCTGCGCGCTGCGCACCGCGATATCGCCGCCGAGCAGATGCGCGAGACTGCGCGAAATCGACAAGCCGAGACCCGTGCCGCCGTAGTGACGGCTCGTGGTGCCGTCGGCTTGCTGGAACGCTTCGAAGATCGCTTCGAGCTGATCCGGCGCAATGCCGATGCCGGTATCCGTCACGACGAACTGCACCGCGCCCTCGCCTGCGCGCTTGAGCGTGAGCGAGACCGCGCCCGCATCCGTGAACTTGACCGCGTTCGACAGCAGGTTCTTCAGAATCTGTTCGAGACGGCGGAAATCGGTCGTGAGCGTCGGATAGTCGTCGATATCGTTGCGCAGTTCGAGCCGGAGCTTCTTCTGCCGCGCGAGCGGATCGAAGGTGCGCGCAAGCGAATCCATGATGCGCTGCAAGGGCACGTCCTCGATATGCAAATCGAGCTTGCCCGCCTCGACCTTCGAGAGATCGAGAATGTCGTTGATGAGATTGAGCAGATCGTTGCCCGCGGAGTAAATCGTCTGCGCGTACTTGACCTGGTCTTTCGTCAGATTGCCGGGCTTGTTCTCCGACAGCAGCTTCGCGAGAATCAGCGAACTGTTCAGCGGCGTGCGCAGTTCGTGCGACATGTTCGCGAGAAACTCCGACTTGTAGCGGCTCGCGCGCTGCAGCGCTTCGGCGCGCGTTTCGAGTTCGCCCTGCGCGGCATTGAGCGCGACGTTGCGTTCGTCGAGCACGCGCGCCTGTTCCGCGAGCCGATCGTTGGTCTGTTCGAGTTCGGCCTTCTGATTCGCCAGATAAACGTGCGCCTGCGAAAGCGCGGTCGTCTGCTGTTCGAGTTCCTCGTTGGTCGTGCGCAGTTCTTCCTGCTGCATCTGCAGCTCTTCGTTCAACTGCTGCGTTTCTTCGAGCACGCGTTGCAGGCGCTCGCGATACTGCGCCGCCTCGACGAAATCGCCGATATTCCCCGCAATCGACTTCAGGAACTGCTCGTCGCGTTCGGTCAGCTTGTGCATCGCGCCCAGTTCGATGGCGCCGTTCGCCTGGCCTTCGTTCTCTATCGGCACGATCGCGAGACTCGCGGGCGCGCTCGCGCCGAGCGCCGATGTCACCTTCCAGTAACCGGCGGGCACGTCGTTCATGCTCGTCAGCTTGCGCGCGTGCACCGCCTGCCCGACGAGGCTTTTCACGCCCGCGAGCGATTCGGGAACCGGCGCGCTGTCGGGATCGAAGCCGAAGCTCGCGGTGCGCTTCAACGCGCCGTCGGCTTCGAGCACATAGAACGCGCCCATCGAAATCTTCAGGTAATCCGCGAGAAAATCGAGGATCGTCTGACAAAGCTGATCGAGCGATTGCCGGCCGATGACCCTCTCTGCAAGCAGCGTCTGCCCTTCGCGCAGCCAGGCCTGTTCTTGAAGCGCGCGCGTCTGCCGTTCCTGCTCGCCGATCGCCGCGCCGAACGCGCTGGAAAGCTGCATCAATTCGCGTCTGCCGAAGATCGCGAGAATCACGGACAGCGCGAGACTCAGGATCAGGAAGACGACGACGGTGATCGTCGTGAGCTGTTTCGCCGATTCCACGCGCTGCAGCCGCAAGGCCTGCTCGATGTTGAGAAACGCGAAAAGCTCGCGCTCGGTCTCCGCGCGTTCGGCCGATCCGCGCCCCGCGCGCACCAGCGGAACGGAATCCTGCGCGCGGCGGCGGGCATCGATGAGCTCGTCGGCGACCTTGTCCCACTGCGTCTGCAAGGCGCGAATGCGAATCAGGCGATCGACTTGCGGCGCGTTGTCGGAGACGAGATCGGCGAGCGTGTCGATATCGGCGCTGAGCTTCGGCTTCGCGGTGTCATACGGCGCGAGAAAGCTCTCGTCGCCGGTAATCAGATAGCCGCGAATCGCGCTTTCCTTCTCGCTGACGAGCCGGCCGATTTCCTGCGCATTGCCGATCACGCGTTCCGAATGCTCGACCCAGTTGATGCCCGACAGCAGATACAGCACGAGCGCGACGAACGCGACGGCCGTCACGACGCCCGTTCCGAGCGGCAGCGCGATGTTGCGAAAGAGGATGCGACGAAAGCTGGCCTCGTCGACGCCGGACCGCAATGGCATAAACAGCTCCGATGTGGCGTGAAGGTCGCGTGCCGGGCAGATGTCTGGAAGCGGCCCGCACGACGGCGACGATCGCGAAAGTTGTAGTTCTTGTTTCAGCCGCTGCGCATGATACCCGGTTCGCCCGCGCCGCGTAGCGGGCCTCCGGCGCGCTCGCGAAGCGTCGCATCGCTTCCTTTCAGCACATTCGTTCGAATGCTTTCATCGCGCTGAACGCCTGTGCGGAGCGCCCGCTCATCGCGCGTCGAGAACTATTTTTTTCCGCATTGCGTTTATTAATTATAGGTACATATAATAAACCAGCGTCGAAACCGGTGGGCCCCCGCTTCGCGTGAACACCGGCATGTCGCCGGCCTGGTGACAATGGACGGCGAAGCGCCGTCGACAACGAGGAGTTGGTCATGTCGCAAGCAGAGCTTCACACCGGCCCGGCATTCCCGCCGCGCGCCGGGCATTCGACGGCGTCCGATCGGGGCGATGCGTGGAGCGGGAGCGTGCCTGTCGAGGAGTTCATCGACGCGCACCGCTTCTCGCGCTTTCAATGGACACTGATGGGCGTGTGCTTTCTGATCGTGCTGATCGACGGCATGGACACGGCGGCCATCGGCTATATCGCGCCGGCGCTCGTCAAGGGCTGGGGCATCACGAAGGGCGCGCTCGCGCCCGTTCTAAGCGCCGCGCTCTTCGGGCTCGCGGCGGGCGCGGTCGTTTCCGGGCCGGCGGCGGATCGCTTCGGTCGGCGCGCGGTGCTCATCGCCGCGACCGCCTTCTTCGGCGCGATGAGTCTCGCGACCGCGTTCTGCGGCTCGGTCGAATCGCTCGTCACGCTGCGCTTTCTGACCGGCATCGGTCTGGGCGCGGCGATTCCGAACGCGATCACGCTCGTCTCCGAATACGCGCCGGCAAAGAGCCGCTCGATCATCGTCAATACGACGTATTGCGGCTTCACGGTCGGCGCGGCGCTCGGCGGCTTCATTTCATCGTGGCTGATTCCCGCATTCGGATGGCATAGCCTTTTCGTCGTCGGCGGCGTGGTGCCGCTCGTGCTCGCGCTGTTCGTCGCGATGCTCGTTCCGGAATCGGTGCGCTATCTCGTCAAGCGCGGCGCGTCCAAAGAGAAAATCTGGGCGCCGCTTTCGAGGATCGCGCCGCTCGATCTCGCGCGCATCGATTCGTTTCGTCTGTCCGAGCGCACGCAAACGCACGCGAAATCGTCGGTCGGCGCGATTCTCTCGCGCAATTTCGTCGTCGGCACGCTGATGCTGTGGCTCGTGTACTTCATGGGCCTCGTCATCTTCTATCTGCTGATGAGCTGGATGCCGCTGCTCATGAACGAAGCCGGCTTCACGCCCGAGCGCGCCGCGCTGCTCACCGCGCTCTTTCCGCTCGGCGGCGGCATCGGCACGATCGCATCGGGGTGGCTGATGGATCGCTGGAACGCGAACGTCGTCGTGATGCTCGGTTATCTGCTGACCGCCGTGCTGATCTTCGTGGTCGGGCAGGCGATCGGCAGCATCGGGCTCGTGAGCGCGCTGATCTTTCTCGCCGGCACGACGATGAACGGCGCGCAATCGTCGATGCCCTCGCTCGCCGCGATGTTCTACCCGACGCAAAGCCGCGCAACCGGCGTTTCGTGGATGTACGGCGTCGGGCGCTTCGGCGGCATCGCGGGCGTCGCGCTCGGCGGATTGTTCGCGCAGTGGAAGCTCGGCCTGCCGGCGGTGTTCGCGCTGCTCGCCGTGCCTTCGGTGATCGCGGGCATCGCGCTGTTCGTCAAGCTGAAGGCGCACCCGGAGACGGAACGCGCGTGATTCTCGCGGGCCGCGCACGACGCGCGGTCCGCATCATCTCTTTGAAACGACAGGAAGCAAAGATGAGTCAGGAACTGGAAGTGTTGACCGGCAAGCTGCATGGCCTCACCGCCGCGCTCAGCGTGATCGCGGCGGCGTTGCCGCAACAGGCATCGGCGGATGTGCAGGAAACATTGCGCGACATGATCGGCGAAACGGCATCGTCGGACTTGCCCGGCGCGACGCTCGCATCGATGCATTCGACCATCGCGCAAGTGATCGAGTCGATGGAAATCGGTTTGCGGCGCTGAACCTTGCTTTTATGCGGCGCGTGCGGAGCGCGTCGTCTTCGGCTTCGCGACCTTCTTCGCGCTGGCCGGAGATGACGCGCTCGCCTGCGCCTCCAGACCGCCGACGATGAAGTTCGTCAACTGCTCCAGCGTTTCGTTCGCGTCCCACGGATCGCACGCGCCCTTGGCGAGCACGTCGAGACGATGCGTGTCGGAGAACGCGTAGAGATACGCGCCGATCATCATGGTCACACGCCAGTAGAGATCTTTCGCGGGCAGGCCGGGCAGCGCGGCGCGCAGCGCTTCGACGTAGGCATCGGTCGAATCGCCGTAAGCGGTGCTGCGCAAGCTGTACGAGATTTCGGGCGGCTCCGTGTGCAGGCGCGCCTGCAGACGAATGAACGCGCGGCCGCCGTCCGTCTTGCGCAGCGCGACGAGCGGCAGCAGAAACGCGCGCACGATATCGCGCACGTTCGCCTCTTTTCCATCGATCAGTTCATTGAGCAGCGTCACGCGCTCTTCGGAGATCAGCATCGCGCGGCGCAGGAACACCTGCTCGAAAAGCTGCTGCTTGGTGCCGAAGTAATACGTGATGAGCGCCTGCGTGACGCCGCACGACGCGGCCACTTCCTTGAGCGATGTGCCCGCGTAACCGCGCTGCGAGAAATCGACCTCGGCTGCGTCGAGGATGTTCTCACGTTGATTGATACTGCCCGCCGGGCGGCCGAGCCGCTTGCGCTTGCTCGATGCGCCGTGTGCGCGGACGTGAGTGGTGTCGTCTTTCGTCATGCCTGAGCGATGCTGCCGATGAAGTGAGAAGCCGGTTCGCTTCGTATTCTACGGGCGTTTGAGGCATGCTCCAGCGAATTCGTCGGAAAAGGCGAAGTGGCCCGCGCGCCGTTCGAAGCGAACGGGCCACCGCGACCGGCCTAGTTGCAATATCCCTGCGATGCGTACGTGCCGCCGCCCGGCGCGGCGGTCGAACACAGCGTGTTCAGCAGCGACGCGATGTTGCCTGCTCCGTAATTGCCATAAGTCGCGTTCGGATACTGCGTGTTCTGACGGAACTGCGACGCATAGTTGTCCTTTATCGCGTTCGGATCGGACGAGCCCCAAGACGTCACGCCGATGATCGACAGATTCGACGCATTGCCGATGACCGCGCCCCCGGAAAGCACGGCATCGCGCGGCCTGAAGTTGACGATCCACGGTCCGCCGCTTGCGCCGCTCGTGAGATTGCTGCCCTGCCAGAGTTGCGATGCGCCGCTCACGGTCGTCGTATAGGCCGGGCCATCGGTGCGCTGCATGATCGCGCCGCCGTCGAGCAAGGTCGGATAGCCGAAGGTCGTGACGGCGGCTGTCTGAAGATTCCCGGTCTTCGGCGACGATATGAAGGAATAGTTGTTCCAGCCATAGCTCAAATAGCCGGTGATATCGCCGATAAACTGATTCGACGCGTTCTTCGCGATCGCGATGACGGCGATGTCGTTGTTGCGCGCCGAGCCCGAGCCGGTATCGGTGCCGTTCGCCCACGCCGATGGCCGCACGAGCGCCGCCCAGTTCCACGTTCCATAAGGCGCGATCTGAGCAGACGTGGCGCCGGACGCGCCGTAGTGTCCGGGGCGGAATTGCCAGTTCGAGAACAGCGAACTTCCGCTGCCGAAGCTCTGGATGCAGTGCGCCGCCGTGACGATCACACTTCTGCGAATCAGGCTCGCGGTGCAGTAGCCGGCGCTGAAGGTGAGCTTGCCGATCGCCCGATACGGATACGTCGTGCTGAGATAGTTCGCGCTCGTGGTGCCCGCCGCGCTCTGGTTGCCGTCCTGCACGCGGCCGGTCGAATAGGGTATGCCGAAGGTGCCATACGCTCTCGTCTGCGCATTGCTCACGATGCCGGCCGGCGTATTGACGCCCGGCGTATAAGGCCCGGCGCTGGTTTCCGGCATGATCGCGGATGTGTCCGGCGGCGCGAGCACATTGACGACCGGCTTAAGATTCGACAGATCCGCCGGCGCCTCGCGCGATGCCGCCGGATTCGGATTCACCACGGCTTCGTCGTCTGCATGAGCGACGCCTGCGCTCGCCATCGACAGAGCGACAAGCGCCGTCGCCTCCACGCACGCGACTCGTTTCGATCTCTTCATGACACCCTCCGGTTGAAAGATACGATGTGTCGGCTGACGCATCGATCCGCCGTTCTTTGGTATTCCTAAGTCTTATGAACAACACTGGGCCGGCTTGTCGATCTTGCGTTCGTGTTCTGATTCGTCGGATGCTTGGCTGCGCGCTTTGCTTCGACGAATGCGCGCGCGTCTATGCAATAGATCAGGAAAGCGAACGATAAATAACTCTAGTTCAAATTTGCGCCAATCTCGATCCCGGTCTTTGATCAGCGGATAGAGACGATATCCCCGTCCGATTGACCGGTCGTGCGCTTGGAGTGCGGTCTACGGCACAGAGCGCGTTTGACGCTTCGCATCCATACAGATAGCCTACATTCACCTTTCTACGGAAGCCAGCAACGGGTGCGCGATACGCGTGACATTCGGCATCGCGAAGATTCATCGACATGCGATGCATCTGCTGGCTGGCCGCCGCGCCTGCGCGCGATTCTGACGTGCAAGACCGGGACGAGCGTATGAACTTACGACGCTTCCGGCCGTCCGCAAACGTTCTCTGAGCGCTCGCGCACTGCGCGAAATGACGACGCCCTCGCGCCCGGTTAATTACCGCACAGAACGCACCGTACAGCCTGTCATTCTTGCCCCACATCGCGTTCGACTCTGCATCCGACGCGTGGCGAAGAAACACTACAAGGGGCACAAATGAGCAATCCTAAAAAATTCAAATTGAATACTGCGATCAAACTCAGCGTCATCGTGATCGCGGCGGCCATGTCGAATTTCGCGTCCGCGCAAACGACGGGGAATCCTTGCAACCAGACTTCCGAGGGATGCGTGCCGCTCGGCACGAGCGCCGTGATGATGGTTGCGGCGGCGGACTCGCAGACGCGCGTATCGCCGACGACGGATCCGACCGTCGAAACGGTGTCGGCGGTCGTGCCGTTGCTCGAGGGCGGTCGCGGTGGCGAGGGATCGCCTGGAGCGGCTTCGGGCGGCGGAAATTCGAGCGGCTCGGGATCGGGTGCGGGTGCGGGTGCGGGCGGCGGTCAAGGCTCGTCCAGCAGCGGTCCGGGCGCGACGGCGGGGGCTGGCGGAAGCACGAGCGGCGGAGGCACCGGAACCGGCACAGGATCGGGTGGAACAGGTAACGGCAGTCAGGGCGCTGGAGATTCCGGTGGCGACTCCGGCGGGGACTCGGGCGGCGATTCGAGTGGACATGGGCACCATGGTCACGGGCACGGGCATGGCGATGGTGACGGCGACGGCGATGGGCATGGCCACGGTCATGGACATGGCCACGGCGATGGTGACGGTGATGGCCACGGTCATGGTCATGGCGATGGCCACGGCGATGGTCATGGTGACGGACACGGTGATGGCCACGGCGATGGTCATGGTGATGGCCACGGCGACGGACACGGTGATGGCCACGGGGATGGACACGGCGATGGACACGGCGTAGGGCATGGCGACGGTCACGGCGATGGCCATGGCGACGGCCACGGCGATGGTCATGGCGACGGCGGTCATGGCGGAGTTGGTCACGGAGACGGCGGTCATGGCGACGGCGGCCATGGCAACGGTTCGCCTGGCGGCCACGGTAGCGGTAACGGCAATGGCGGCGCAGCCGGTGGTCACGGTGGCGGCGGTCAAGGCGGTGGCAACGGCGGTGGCGGCGGCGGCGGTCACGGCGGTGGTGGAAGCGGCGGCGGTAGCGGTGGCGGCGGCGGTCACGGTGGTGGTGGCAATGGCGGTGGCGGCAACGGCGGCGGCAATGGTGGCGGCGGTCACGGCGGTGGTGGAAACGGCGGTGGTGGCAGCGGCGGTGGCGGCAACGGCGGTGGCGGCAACGGCGGTGGCGGCAACGGCGGTGGCGGCAACGGCGGTGGCGGCAACGGCGGTGGCGGCAACG